>JAYSZS010000142.1:0-10880 GCA_043737935.1 Propionivibrio sp.
GCAAGGTCTTAGGTTTCTTGAAAGGAAAGCGTACTTTCCAAGGGCCACAAAGTCTGTACGGTGGCGCACCCTTACCCGTATGTTGCCTGCCGCACAGACCACGAGCGGTGTTTCGATTAATTTCAAATGTGCATTGACTGCGCCGCTTTCGGCACAACACTCACGAGGAAGCAAACATCATGACTTCGACACGCAAGGCCTACTTCGTTGGCGGGGGTACCCAGCGCCTGGGCACGCGCAAGGTCAAGCTGCCGGTGAGCCTCTGGGCGCGCAGGACAACACCATGACCGGATTCACCCCCACTCTCACCCGGGAGGCTTGATGTCACGGCTACTGCTGGCCGTCACCGCGCTGGCCCTAGGCTGGATCCTGTTGCCGTTTTACGGCGCGATCCTGTGGGCGCTCATTATAGCGATGTTGTTCTTCCCGGTCTATCGGCGGCTGGTACGGCGGCTCAAGCAGCGCCGCAACGTGGCGGCGGGTCTTGTGATGCTGCTGGTGCTGGTGACGGGTGTGGTGCCATTCGCGCTCATGACCGCGTCCTTGGCGCGCGAAGCGTCGGCCGTCTACCAGCACATCGAATCGGGTGAGTGGAATCCGGCGCTCTACCTGCGCGCCTTGTTCGACGCGCTACCCGCCTGGGTGGGCGCGCTGTTGGAATACGCGGGCGTGGGAGACTTCGACGTCCTGCAGCGCCAGCTGACAGCAGCCTTGACGCAGGGGACGCAGTTCATCGCCACCCAGGCCTTCGGCATCGGGATCGACACATTCGGCTTTGTCGCCAGCCTGGGCGTCACCTTGTACCTGGCGTTCTTCCTGGTTCGGGACGGGGACAAACTGGCACGCCTCGCCCAAGTGGCGCTTCCGGTCCCGCCGCAGTTCAAGCAGGAGTTGGTCCACAAGTTCATGGCCGTTGTGCGTGCGACGGTCAAGGGCAGCCTGCTTATCGCGGGCATCCAGGGCATGCTGGGTGGCATCGCCTTCTGGTTCCTGGGTGTCAAGGGAGCGCTGCTATGGGCTGTCCTGATGGCCTTTCTTTCGCTGTTGCCGATGATTGGAGCCGGCCTGGTCTGGTTGCCGGTGGCGGTCTTCTTCGTCCTCACCGGCAGTCCCTGGCACGGTCTGGGGCTGGTCGCTTACGGCATCTTCGTGATCGGCCTGACCGACAACCTGCTGCGCCCAATGTTGGTCGGCAAGGACGCCGGGATGCCGGACTATGTGGTGATGATCACCACGCTGGGCGGCATGGCGGTGTTCGGCATCAACGGCTTCATCATCGGTCCGACGATTGCGGCGATGTTCATCGCGGTCTGGCATTTGTCGATCACCGCGCCGCCCACGCCCGCCGCGGACTGACTGTTGCGCCGTCGCAGGCTCCGTGCAGTCCACGGCGGGGCGGTGTCCGGAGCGCCGTCGCTACACTCGGGCGGCAGCAGTGGCGGCACTGTGCAGCCCGACCACCCAATGCCTCATCACCACAACAAGAACTCAACGAGGTAACTGGCCAATCGAGCCTCCGAGTTGCTCGGCGGCCCGCGCGGCGAGGCAGGGGGTGGATCGGCGGTCGGGTAAGCCGTTCCCGCCGAGGCTGCCTCGAGATGCGAAATGAAAGCCTGCTCCAGGGTTTGCGTGCCGCGCTGGCGTACCAGTTCAGCCGAACTGTCGCTGACCAGTACCCGACCGGCATGTATCCGCGAGATGCGGTCGCAGCGCGCGGCCTCGTTCATGAAATGGGTCGCGATGAAAATCGATTGTTCGCCAGGGCATGATCCAGGACACTTGAGCACCACTCAACTACATATGCCATACAGAGCAACAGGGCTGAAGTCTGAGAGCATTGCTCCACCCTATTGAACATCACCGCACTGAACGCAATGGCCGAATACCTATCCAAATGGCGTGCTCGTAATGGCGTGGATCTCGTCATGCGACTGATGCGCCATGATGACGCACAGCGTGTCAAGCTTGCATTGAACCAGCTTTCGCCAGAATCGCGACGTCAACGTTACTTCTGCGCGGTAGCCGATTTCTCGGACGAGATGGTGGCGGAACTGGTGGACATCGATCTCTTGAAGCGATGGGCGCTTCTCGTCGTCCATATTGAAAATGGGATTGAAATCCCGACCGCTAGTGGTCATTTTTTGCAAAATGCGACATCACCTGTGAATTTTCCCTGCTCGTCGGTAATTGCTGGCAAGGGCAGGGTGTCGGGGGGCATATCCTGCAGGCGCTGATTGGCGAAGCCAGCCGCCGCGGGCTGACGAAAATGACCGGATACGTCATGTCGGAGAACCGATCAATGATTGAACTGGCTCGTTCAACAGGTTTCCAGGTCAATGAGAGTGAGGAAGGCGAGTCCGTCAAAAGACTTTTCCAGGTACTGCCCAGAGCTTTCCCAGTAAATCCGCTACGTCTGCCCGCAAGCCCTTTGGCCGAGAATGCCAAATAACAGGAGTGATGGCTGATCAGGCGCGGGCACCGATGTCCCTGTGTCGCTCAACCCACATGAAACACACATGAGATCCTTACATCGACATATTGAAAATCATCGCACCGAGCACATTGGCTGGCTGCGTGCCGCCGTTCTCGGTGCCAACGATGGCATCGTCTCTACGGCCAGCCTAGTGCTCGGCGTTGCGGCGGCCACGCCAGCCTTCTCCTGACCGGGGTCGCGGCGCTGGTGGCCGGGGCCATGTCGATGGCCGCCGGCGAATATGTCTCCGTCCATTCGCAGGCCGATACCGAAAACGCCGACCTGGCGAGCGAGCGCGTCGGACTCGAAACCCGGCGCTGCAGGTCTCCGAACAACTGATGATGCACGACGCCCTGGGTGCCCATGCGCGCGATGAACTCGGCATCTTCGAAATCCTCAGCGCGCGACCACTGCAGGCAGCACTGGCCTCGGCAGCCAGTTTTGCCTTCGGTGCGCTATTGCCGCTGGCGGTGGACGCACTGGCATCCGAACGCTTCCTGATTTCCTGGGTAGCGGGAAGCTCGCTGGGTTTCCTGGCCCTGCTCGGCGCCATTGCCGCCCGGGTTGGCGGCGCCAGCATACTGACCGGCGCCTGGCGCATTACCTTCTGGGGTGCGCTGGCCATGGCGATCACGGCGGGTGTCGGCGCGCTTATCGGGGCCGTGATCTGAGAGGCTGTGAATTAATGCTTTGCCCCCACCGCAGAGGTGCAAAGTGACCAAGGTGAAGCAAAGAATGCTTTACAAGCCATGGGTTAACTTTGCGCTTCTTTTCACCTTTGCGTCATTGCGGTGGATTATTAATTTTTTTACAGTCTCTAAGCTCGGGGGCGCCTGCGATCACGATGCTTGCTTGGTAGCGAGTGAAGCTGGAGCAGCTTGCCGCCTTCGACTGCACTGCCCGCAACGGTTTTCGTTATCCGCCGGGAAAAATATCCAACGAACATTACACTATAGGCAAAGGGGGCAATGACCGTTGGCGATTGCGAACCGGCGCGTCAAGATTGTTTCTTTTAATAGCGGCTAGGGTCGTTAGGGCGCCTGTCCTGGCTATTGCGGACGCCGTCTCCATCCCGGTCGCGATCATACTGATTCGGTACGCCGTCGTAGTCACGGTCACGCGTACCATGCTGCCGCCCTTGAACGTAACCAGGGTCACGATCACTTTGGTATTGACTTTGATAATGATTGGGAACGTCATAAACAGCACAACTGGAAAGCATCGCGCTCAGTGCGATTAGTATTACACTTAATTTCTTCATATATCCTCCTGGATATTCTGGGTTAAAACATCAGAAATAACGCCCGTAAAGTATGGGCTGCATTTGCTACTTCGCTTGAGCGGCCCGACTCCGGCACCCGCCCTAATTTAAGCCAAGCCGGTTTGAAACGCGTGATCAATAACGCTGCATGACACCGTTATCGATGCGCACCTGATCGCCGACCCTGAAGCCGGAACGGGTGCTTTCCATCAATGATTGATATGAGCCGTCATTCATGCGAACGGTGATCCTGTCATCCTCTGTTGTCTGTTGCTTTCGGTTCTCGAGTTCGTGGCCGACATAAGCGCCACCGGCCGCGCCGACAACAGTTGCCACCGTAGAGCCGCGACCGGATCCCACCTGGCTGCCAACGGCGCCACCGATTACGGCACCGGCGAGTGTTCCCAGGCCGATGTGACTACCAGTATCACCACTACGTTGTTGCTGCACCCGTTCGATTGAGTAAACCACGCCGTAGCCCGAGTACACATTGTCCGAGCTGGCAACACCGGGGTTGGACGGATAAGACATGGTGTTCGTGCTGACGCACCCAGTGAGCGTCAGGGCACCAATCATTGCGAGCATTGATCCGAGTTTATTTATCGTTTTCATTAAAAGTCTCCTGCGTAAGTTTAAGGGTTTGCCGCCGTTGAGCTTGACGGCGCGGTCGATCAACGTTGAAGTCGACCAACAAACTAATAATTACTTACTCCCGATATTTTTTCTGTGCGTTGCCACTCATAGCGCTATGGGTGCGAAAACAGCTTAAGCGTGCCAGCGCACAGAAAAAAACGGATAACTCATATATCATTTCTGTGTTTGTCGAAGTGATTTGTGCCGCCATCATCCTGCCCACCCCCCGTCGACACTGGCTTCTGAACGACAAGCCAAGCTGCCCTGACTTGATGAAGCGGCAATGAAAATCATCATGCACATTTATTTAGGCGCTTGAACCGCCGGGCCTGATATCACATGACTTTTGCATTCTGGGCACTGATCGTCGGTGCGTTGCTGATCGCGATGGCTCTTTCTGGAACCTTGCTGAAGCGGCTCCCGGTGAGTACCGCCCTGCTTTACCTGGCTGCCGGATATGGGCTCAGCCCCGCCGGCTTGAATCTGATGGCCCCCGATCCGTTGAACTACTCGGCGATCCTGGAAAGGCTGGCTGAAGTGGCAGTGCTCATCTCCCTGTTTGCTGTCGGTCTCAAACTCGGCCTTCCCCTGTCCGACAAGGGCTGGCTTTTGCCCGTGCGGCTGACCATCGTTTCGATGACGATAACGGTTGTGCTGATTGCTTTGATCGGAACACAGATTCTCGGCCTCTCGCTAGGGGCCGCCGTCCTGCTTGGAGCGATCATCGCACCCACCGACCCGGTTCTGGCTTCCGATGTCCAGGTACTCGAGGCTGATGATCGTGACCGCTTGCGCTTCAGCCTTACAGGTGAAGGCGGCATGAACGACGGTGCGGCCTTTCCCTTCGTGATGCTGGGCCTTGGCCTGCTCGGTCTGCACGATCTGGGTAGCGGCGGCTGGCGCTGGCTCGTCGTTGACGTGCTGTGGGCAATCGGCGGCGGCCTGCTGATTGGCGGAGTGATGGGCACCTTGATCGGAAAGCTGGTGGTCTACCTGCGCAGCCGCCACAAGGAATCGGTCGGACTCGATGAATTCCTCGCACTGGGACTTATCGCACTGGTCTACGGACTGGCCGTGCTCAGCCACAGCTATGGCTTTCTGGCCGTTTTCGCTGCCGGCCTGGCCTTGCAGCGGGTCAGGGTACGACCTGGGAATAATGTCGGTTCGGCGGATCGGGGAATGGGTCTGAAGAGCAAACAAGCCAAAGCGGCGCTTGCTACTCATACGGAGTATGCCGGCGTCTTCATGATGCATGAGGTGCGGAATTTCAACGATCAACTGGAGCGCATCGCCGAGGTAGCGATCGTGCTGGTGCTTGGCGGGATGTTGTCCTACAGCTACCTCCCGGCCAACGCGGGCTGGTTTATCCTGATCCTGTTCCTGGTAGTCCGACCCGTTTCAGTCTGGCTTGGATTGCTTGGTGCGACGTCGGTGTCGAGCGATCAGCGCCTGTTGATCTCCTGGTTCGGCATCCGCGGTATCGGCTCGATCTACTATTTGATGTACGCCATCAACCATGGCCTGCCGCGTGCCTTGGCGGGGGAGATTATTGCTCTCACACTGAGTGTGGTGGCGGTCTCCATCGTGGTGCACGGTATTTCCGTGACGCCGCTGATGAATCTTTACGCACGCAGAAAGTCGAGACGGCACAAACGCTGAGTTTCAACAACCTGCATTTATTTCAGCAGATAAACCGCTTACCCGCGCACCAGACTATTTCCCGCTCTCGCCCAGTCGCTCGTACTCGGAAATGACCTGGGCGCCAAGCAACAGCAGGGTCGCGATGATCTCCATGCTGAACAGGGCCACAACGGCCGTCGTTAACGATCCGTAAACGACACTGGCCTTGGAGAATGTCGCGAAATACCAGACCAGCAGGTGGCGGATGACTTCCCACAGCGAAGCCGTAAAAACACCACCGATTACGGCATGGTGCCATGCTGTCCGCCCGACGGGAACAACGTAATAAATTGCGGAAAGAATAATGGTCTCTGCGCTCAGACCGAGAAGATAGAGAAGCACTGCGGAAAGACCGCCCAGGGACCAATTCCACTTCAAGAACGCAACACGGGTCAGGGCCATCGCTTCAAGGCTTATTGAAACCAGTGTCAGGACCAGCAAACCGGCACCCAGGAAAAGCACGACGCAATAGGGGAGCAATGCTGAAATCAGGGCGTGGCGTTTTTTGACCACCCCGCGGTGAGCAAAAATCACCGCCATCGATTTTTCAAGCACCGAGAAGGCGAGTGAACTGAAGAACACCATGGTCACCAGCAAAACAACGCCGATGGCGATCCGATTTTCCAGAAAATGGCTAAGGTCGATCAGCAATGCGCTGGACTGACTTGGAACCAGCCATTCCAGATAGCGCTCGAGGGTGTCGAGCAACTCGGCCTGATCGACCAGATGCGACAGGGCGATGACCGTCAGGATAAGAAAGGGCACGATCGACAACAAGGCATAGTACGCAATCGCACCGGCCAGGAGAAGTCCCTGATTTTTCTGAAACCCGCGCAGGGTCTGTAGCAGGAAGTCGAGCGGATGCTTTAGAACGTGCAGTGCGTTATTGCCAAGAGGTTTCATCCAGTACGCTCGCCTTAGCCGTTAAGCAAATTGTGATGCGAACCACGCGGAATATCAAGGATTGACGGAAGCCATCAGAACCGACAGAAATATTGTTAACAACGCAGTAAAAATGACCCTGGGCATCAACTGTAAATTGACCCGGTTATCCCAGAGAGCTTGGCAACCGGAAAATTGCCGACGTTCGCAGTTCGCTGAAATTAAAAAAATGAACAGCATCAGTGCCCCCCGACTACAGACACTCACACTATCTTCAAGCAGGAGTGTCAGCGATTCGCGCATCGGTTCGTCAAGCTCGCCGGTATCCCGAAATCGAGAAGCAAGAGTCTCCCATCGGGCAGAACGAACACATTGACGGGATGCGGATCGGCGTGAAACAACCCTTCTTCGAAGATAGTTTGCAGCATCAGCCTGACCAGAGTGTTCATCGAATGCGGCATCGCTACCGGGTGCTGCCTGGCGAAAAAATCCATCCGTTCGCCGGCCGAAAACTCCAGCGTGAGTACGGCTCCTCGCGAACACTCCTCCACGACATTCGGAATCCAGAGGTCGGGGAAATCGGCCATCGCGGTGCGAAAGTTCACTATGGAACGCGCTTCGCGACTGAAATCGGTTTCCCGGTTCAGGCTAATGGCAAATTCACGCACCACGACCGGGAGATCGAGTGCCCGCATCCGCGGAAAAATGCCTTCTGCCAGTGCGACCAGGTAAGTCAGTGCCGAGATATCCGTGGAAATCATTGCTTTCAGGTCGGGGCGCTGCACTTTAACGGCCACGTGACGCCCGTCCCTGCATTGTCGCTTCATGTACCTGGGCGATGGTGGCAGAGCCGAGTGGTGTTTCGCTGAACGATGAAAACAAGGCCGTCAATGCCGTGCCCAGTGACATTTCGACCGTAGAGCGCACCGCAGCAATGCTCATTGCCGGTAACTGGTCGTGCAGCAGGGCCAACTCATCGATGTAGGCATCCGGCAGTATGTCGCGCCGGATCGCGAGAACCTGACCGAATTTGATAAAGGTTAGTCCCAGTTCCTCAATAGTTTCCCGAACCGCCTTTGGCGGCGGCCAATGGCTTTTGCCGAGCACCGCTCCCAGGACTTTGTGTCGGGCGAGCACACGGATAATTTGCAGTAGCCGGGGTGCCGCTTGCAGCACTCCACCCCGCTCTGATGCAATCATTTCAGCCATCTGCCTCTCCCAACGGTCTAATGCCTTCAGCACGATGCTGCAAAAAAGTATGAATGCACATCAGGCTCAGCGACAACCAGGCGACCGCTTCCGCGAAAGCGGCCAACACGTCACTCAAATAGTGCACGCCAAGGTAAATACGACTCAGCGCGACCATCGCAACAAGAGCAATTGCAGCAAAAACAATGAATACGCGCCAACGCCACACGGTGATCTTTGACATCAACATCACCCCCAGTAGGCCATAAAACAAGGCGGAACCGGCGACATGTCCACTAGGAAAGCTATAGCTCGAGAGCGTCAGAAGCGGGTTGTCTAAGCTTGGACGGGCGCGCTGAAACGAGAGTTTCATCAAGACGTTCAACAGCATACCGCCGGGTACGGTGGCTCCTAGACATCCGAGCCAGTACCAATCCCGTTTCCATATCAGGTACAGCGCCAACAGGATCGCATAGCTGCTGATCGCCACCACACCGTGAAGATTGGTGAAGACCATCATGACCTGGGTCACCAGAGGCGTCGCGCGCGCATGAAACCATTCGGCGACGTTCAGATCGACAATGGTCAGCGGATCACCTGTCAGTACATCTTCTGAAATGCCGCCGAAAAGCCAGCTGGCGCCAATCAACATGAGCGCGCCTGCGGTCATTTTTGCTCCAAAATAACCCTGAGGTGACAACCGGGCCCGGATAAACATGATCTGTGGCGCGTAACGGCGTCGCAAAGCGACGATCCGTGGCTGTTGAAGAATGCTCATCCCCTGTTTTTTGATGGCGGCTTCATGACATACCGACCAACGCCACAACCAGAGCAGGATTAGAAAGAACAACACGATGCCGCCGACGATGTCGCTCGCGCGCCCCATCCAGTGCTCGGCTTTCTGCCAACTCGCGCCCACGAAGTACCCAAGCAAGACAATCGCAGAAGCCCACAATGCGGCACCCAGTACGTTGTAAGGTATGAACTGGCAATACGGCATCTTTGATGAACCCGCGAAAAACGGCACAAACACCCGAGAAAATCCAACGAACCGGCCCAGAAAGACCGCCTTGCCACCGTATCGCTTGAAGAAAGTTTCTGCTTTCTCGATGCGAACGGTGTTTAAAGCCAACCGGTTGCCATAGCGTTCCAAGGCCGGACGCCCCAATCGTCGACCCAGTTCATAGCCCAGGCTCTCACCGAGCGCCGCGCTAATTCCAACAATCACGATCAGCACGTCAAGATCGAGAAGCCCTTGTGCGGCGAGAAAGCCAGCGACAAGAACAAGACTCTCGCCGGGGACAAGCAAACGCTGCCATTTCATTTGTTTTGCCGGCCGTAAGGTCGTTGGCTCGCCTTCTCTGGCTCGCGCAAGTTGCAGTTCAGTCGCTTGCGGTTGTTTCAAGATGGGTTTCGCTCTTTGGCAAGACGCAGAATTAAGGTTTGCAGTTATTTTGCAAGCATCAATACCATTGCATGATCATGCTGGATCATTTGCTCCATCATCATCTGCATCATGTCCATACGTTTTTCCATCATTTCGTTTCGTTTCATCATTTCGGATGAGGCCATTCCACCTTCTTTTCCACCCAACATCATGGCGCCGTGATGACCGCCACTCATCATCATCGTTCCACCCATGCCATGCATCGCCTTCATGTTTTCCTGCATGGCCTGCATATGCTCCTGCATTAGTTTCTGACGTTTCGCCGGGTCGCTTGTCGCCTGAATCTTTTCCATTTGCTTTTGCATTTTTTTCATGTTCTCCTGCATCTGAGCCATTTGCTTATCCATATCCATGCTCATCGCCGGTTTGGGAGGCGCTGTTTTTTCTTGTGCCGATACGACAGGGGCCATCAGGGCGCAGGCAATGATTGCGGTAATCAGGAGAGAAGATTTCATTTTGATATTTCCTTTAGAATTGAATATTTTCAGGTTGCCGTTACCCCACGGGTTAACGCCAGCACAAGACTCGTCCACGATGATCGGCGTTGTCAAGGTTCCGGCGGCAGTCCTGCCGATTGCCTTGCTTCGTTCCAAAGGTGATTAAGAAGCGCTACGATTGGTATCGCAGCAAATAAGGCAGCAAGGCACATCCAGCGTATTTCACCAATGTTTCATCTTCCCATCATTCCTCCAGTCATTACCCCGGTCGCCATTCCCCCCACCGAAGAGCAGCAAGAGCACTACTGCGGCGATTAACGCGATGGCAAATACTGTCATGGTTGTTGCATCCATGATTCGAGATACTTTCAGAGAGTAGATTCGAAATTCCATACCTTTGTTGATTGGTTGGCACGGCAGCTAAATTTATGATGCCGTTCCACTAGCGCCGATCACCGCGTGTTTACTGAAGGGATGCCACGATCAATCACGAAAATCTATTTATAGAGGGTTGATTTTTCGCTGTCTGTACGCTGGCGCACAGTATTGATTGCTATTACGCCATGTATACAAACCAGCCCCAACCACTGACCTGTCTGTACGGAAACGGTGCACCGAATTAGGCATGATGCTTCACGCCAAATGTAGGAAAGAGAGCGAGTTTATTGGCTACAGTTTCCCCGGAAAATTTCCAAGCCGCCTGTACTGCTCAGACACACAACGCTGGTCGTATCCGCTTGCCACACTGACCGGCACCAGCGTCAGTGTTGCCCTGGCCGCCGCTATGCTTTACTTCTCCCTGCCGCGCCAACGATGAAACGCTCGCTCGCCCAATCCATGGGCGCGCAGTAGTCCCCTGCGTCAGATCACTTCGACACC
>JAYSZS010000143.1:0-10871 GCA_043737935.1 Propionivibrio sp.
GCTGCCGGTCGATAGACATCGCAGGAGACAAGCAGTACCTTTTTCTTTTGTGTTTCGCGCAGCAGTTTGGCCAGTTTGCCCGCCGTGGTGGTCTTGCCCGCCCCCTGCAAGCCGGCCATCAGGATAATCGCCGGTGGCTGGGTGGCCAGATTGAGGCCCTGATGTGCCTTGCCCATCAGCAGCGTCAGTTCACGATGAACGACGCCAATCAGCGCCTGCCCAGGACTCAAGGAACCAATGACCTCCTCGCCCACCGCTTTTTCCCTGACGGCGCTGATCAGCGCCTTGATGGCAGGCAGAGCAACGTCCGCTTCCAGCAAGGCAAGACGAACCTCACGCAAGGCATCGGCGATATTTTCTTCGCTAAGACGCGCTTCACCGCGCAGTGTCTTCATGACGCGGGCAAGGCGTTGGGTCAGGTTGTCGAGCATTTGGCTTCCCGCTTGGTGTAAACTCAAATAATGCCGGGTATTCTACTGCACCTTCTTCCGCTGATTGCCGCGTGCCTGCTTTATGCGGCGCTGGGCTTTCATTTCTGGCATACGCGCTGGCGTGAAACCGACAAGCCACTTGATCCCCTGCCGATGCAGTTCTGGGAACGCTCAGCGATATTCGTGGCCTTGACGCTCCAGGGCTTCGGCTTGTATGAGGGGTTGTTCAGCGCTGGCGGCATGCGCTTCTCATTCAGTTATGCACTGTCGCTGATGCTCTGGCTGGCCGTCCTCATATACTGGCTGGAAGGTTTTCGCTCACGCATGGACGGCCTGCAGCCGATGGTGCTGCCCCTCGCCGCACTTTGTGCGGCGCTTCCGGTCATTTTCCCCCAGGTACGCATCATTGAACACGCCGACACCTGGGGTTTCAAGCTGCATTTTCTGGCCGCCATGCTGGCCTATAGCCTATTCACCCTGTCGGCTATGCATGCCGTTTTCATGGGCTTTGTCGAACGAAAACTGCACCACAGGAAACTCACCAAGTATCTTGCCAGCCTGCCTCCGATCCTGACGATGGAGGCCGTGCTCTTCCGCATGATCGTCATCGCATTTTCGCTGCTGACCCTTGCCCTGGGAAGCGGGATTATGTTTTCTGAAACGCTGTTCAGCAAAGCCCTGGTGCTTGATCACAAAACCCTGTTTGCTGTTGCCTCGTGGGTGATTTTCGCCGCGCTGCTGATCGGACGTCACGCCTACGGTTGGCGGGGTCGGATCGCGCTGAGCTGGACTTTGGCCGGTTTTCTGCTTTTGTTTCTGGCCTACATTGGCAGCCGATTTGTCTCCGAAGTTCTGCTTGGCCGTATATAGCACGGGCCGGAATGTCTCCGCCTTTTCAATGCCGGCACCCGTATCTTCCCTTCTTTACAAACGCACCGACTCAATGCATCATCAATCTGACATTTTCTGTACAATTATAAAAGTCAGGATTCTTTGACGCAAGCAAGCGTCTTTGAGCAAACTATGGCGGCCAATCCGCAACAATCATCGCTTAGCGGCCTCGCGCGCGCGCTCGTTCAAGCCGGTCGAATCAAGGAAGCCGAGGCCGAGGCTTTGTTGACGCTGGCTGCTGAAACCAAGACCTCGTTTATCGAGCAACTGGTCGGTACCAAGAAAGCCAGCGCACCCGATGTTGCGCGCTTTGCCGCCGACACCTTTGGCTACCCACTGCTTGACCTCAACGCCTTCGATGACGCACATATTCAGAGGAGCGCGATTGACCGGAAGCTGATCGCCGCACACCGTGTCGTCCCGCTGCACAAACGCGGTAACCGCCTGTCGATCGCCATCGCCGACCCGACCAACCTGCGCGCGCTGGACGAAATTCGCTTCCAGACCGGGATGGCTGTCGACCCGGTTATTGTTGATGAGAACCAGCTTGCTCCACTGGTTGCCAAGCTCTCGGAGTCGGTCGAGGACACCCTCAAGAGCCTGACCAACGAGGAGATCAATCTCGACTTTTCCGACGATGACTCGACAGAGAAGATTGACGAAGCTACAGCACTGGAAGTAGACGACGCCCCGGTTGTCAGATTCATCCAGAAGATGCTGCTCGATGCCATCAACGACGGCGCCTCGGATATTCACTTTGAACCCTACGAAAAGAGTTACCGCATCCGATTCCGGACTGACGGCATTTTGCGTGAAATCGCGTCGCCGCCCTTGGTCATCAAGGAAAAAATCGCATCACGCATCAAGGTGATTTCACGCCTCAACATCGCCGAGAAACGCGTACCACAAGATGGCCGCATGCGACTTGTCCTGTCCAAGAGCCGGGCGATCGACTTCCGCGTCAGTACCTTGCCGACCATGTACGGCGAAAAAATCGTTCTGCGCATCCTGGATCCCAGCAGCGCAACGCTTGGCATCGAAGCGCTGGGATACGATCCCGATCAAAAAGCCCTGTTGCTCGACGCCATCCAGCGCCCGTACGGCATGGTGCTGGTAACTGGCCCGACCGGTTCCGGCAAAACCGTTTCGCTCTACACCTGCCTGAATATCCTGAACCGGCCGGGGATCAATATTTCCACGGCCGAAGACCCGGCGGAAATTCCCTTGCCAGGCATCAACCAGGTGAACATCGACGACAAACAGGGGCTGACCTTCCCGGTCGCACTAAAAGCCTTCCTGCGTCAGGATCCGGACATCATCATGGTCGGCGAAATCCGCGACCTGGAAACCGCAGAAATAGCCATCAAGGCCGCGCAGACCGGACACATGGTTCTTTCGACCCTGCATACCAACGATGCTCCGTCGACGCTGACCCGTCTGATGAACATGGGTGTTCCCACCTTCAATATTGCTTCGAGCATCCTGCTGATTACCGCTCAGCGTCTGGTTCGTCGACTGTGCACCTGCAAGAAGCCGCTTGACACACCGATCGAGACACTGCTGAATGCGGGTTTCACCGAGGCGGATCTCGACGGCAACTGGACGCTTTACGGCCCGGGAGAATGCGAACGCTGCAAGAGTTCGGGTTACAAGGGTCGGGTGGGCCTCTATCAGGTGATGCCTGTAACCGAAGAAATCCAGCGCATGATCATGGCCAACTGTACGGCTCTGGACATTGCTGCACAGGCTCAAAAGGAGGGCGTCAACGATTTGCGCCGTTCCGGCCTGCTCAAGGTCAAGCACGGACTTACCTCACTTGATGAAGTACTGGGAAGCACCAACGAGTAAAGAATAACGAAGGGTACAGTATGGCTACCGCAACGAAATCGACAAAGCGAGCCCGGGAAGTAAAGGAGTACACCTTTCTCTGGACCGGTAAAAACAAGGTGGGGAAAGTCGTTCGCGGCGAACAGCGTGCTACTAGCGAAGCAGTTGTCAATGCCACACTACGGCGCCAGGGGATTCTGATCTCCAAGGTGTCAAAACAGGGGTTCAAAGGTGGCAGGAAGATCGTCGACAAGGATATCGCCTTGTTCACCCGTCAACTGGCAACCATGATGAAGGCCGGCGTCCCGCTACTTCAAACCTTCGACATCGTTGGCCGTGGACACGACAATCCGGCGGTCGGCAAGCTTCTGCTCGATATCAAGTCCGACGTGGAAACGGGCAGCTCGCTCTCGCAGGCCTTCCGCAAATTCCCGCTTTATTTCGATCAGCTTTATTGCAACCTGATCGCCGCTGGCGAACAAGCAGGTATTCTTGAGACGTTACTCGAGCGACTGGCGACGTACAAGGAAAAGATGATCGCCATCAAGTCAAAAATTAAGGCCGCGCTGTTTTACCCGGTGGCCATTATTGTCGTTGCCTTTGTCATTACGGCAGTGATCATGATTTTTGTCATCCCGGCGTTCAAGGAAGTGTTCAAGAGTTTCGGCGCCGATCTTCCGGCACCGACGATGATTGTGATCGGCATTTCCGACTTCTTTATTGCCTATTGGTGGGCCATATTCGGCGGTATCGGCGGCTCGATTTATGCCTTTTTCTACACCTGGAAGCGATCTGAAACCATGCAAATCGCGTTTGACCGCTTGTTTCTTCGCCTGCCTGTTTTCGGCAACATCATTCGCAAGTCGGTCATTGCCCGCTGGACACGCACTTTGGCAACCATGTTTGCTGCGGGTGTGCCTCTGGTCGAATCACTAGAATCGGTTGGCGGCGCCGCCGGCAATTATGTGTATAAGATCGGCACCCGACAGATCCAGGGCGAAGTCAGCACCGGCACCAGCCTGACTTCGGCGATGCAGAACAGTGAACTGTTCCCCAACATGGTCAATCAGATGGTGGCCATTGGGGAAGAATCCGGCGCTCTGGATTCCATGCTCGGCAAGGTCGCCGACTTCTTTGAAGCCGAAGTGGATGATGCGGTAGAAGCGCTCTCCAGCTTGATGGAACCGATCATCATGGTCGTCCTGGGTGTGCTGATCGGCGGCATGGTTATCGCCATGTACCTGCCGATTTTCAAGCTGGGCGCTGTGGTCGGATGATGCAAGGCTGGTCGTCCGTTTTTCTGGATCCAGTCGTATTTACCATTTCCTGCGGCGTTTTTGGCTTGATGATCGGCAGTTTCCTCAATGTTGTCATCCATCGGCTGCCCAGGATGATGGAGCGCGACTGGCATTGCCAGGCCGCAGAACTGCGCGGCGAGGAAATACCGGAAAACGAAGCGCTCTCGCTCGCCATGCCGCGCTCGCGCTGTCCTGAATGTGGACACCCGATCACGGCGCTGGATAACATTCCGCTCATCAGTTGGCTGGTCTTGCGCGGCAAGTGTTCGGCCTGCCATACGCCGATTTCACCCCGCTACCCGATCGTCGAAGCACTGACCGGCCTGCTCTGCGCCATTGCGGCCGCGCACTTCGGCTTCGGCTGGGCGGCGGCGGGTGGCATGGTGCTGATCTGTTGCCTGATTGCCCTGACTTTCATCGACTTCGACACGCAATTGCTGCCCGACTCGATTACCTTGCCGCTGCTCTGGTTCGGCCTGCTGTTCAACCTGTTTGGCACTTATTCTGATCTTCAGTCGGCGGTGATCGGCGCGATGGGCGGTTATCTCTCGCTGTGGACGGTGTATTGGGGATTCAAACTCGCCACCGGCAAGGAAGGCATGGGCTATGGCGATTTCAAGCTGCTCGCTGCGCTCGGCGCCTGGCTGGGCTGGCAAATCCTGCCGATGATCATCCTGCTCTCATCGCTGGTCGGTGCTGTCGTTGGCATGGGTCTGATCGTGCTGGCCAAACGCGGTCGCCAAGTGCCGATTCCCTTTGGCCCCTATCTGGCGGCAGCCGGATTGCTCGCCCTGTTCTGGGGCAAGGATCTCACGCAGAGCTATCTCCGACTGATGTAATGGCTTGAAAACAGGGCTTTTGCCCGCATCTACTCGTTGGAGGCGTCAGCGAGACCCGCCACCGTTCGAGTATAATTCGCGTCTTTGAAAATGATTGAAGGTTAGCCATGCCGATCTATGCCTATCGTTGCGATGCCTGCGGTTTCCAGAAGGATCATCTGCAAAAGCTCAGCGACTCCATGCTCAGTACCTGCCCCGCGTGTGGCGCGGCGTCCTACGCCAAACAAGTCACCGCTGCCGGCTTCCAGTTGAAGGGCAATGGCTGGTACGCCACCGACTTCAAGGGAGGCAGCACGCCGCCCGTTGAGGCACCCCCGAAAGCGACAGAGAGCGCACCGCCTTGTGCCGGTGGCACCGGAACCTGTGCGAGCGCAAGTCCATGCGCGGGCAGTTGATCAAGCGCTACTTTTTGACCGGTCTGCTGATCTGGGTTCCGCTGGTGATCACCGCCTGGGTTTTGTCGCTGATCGTCAATACGATGGACCAGTCGCTGCAACTGTTGCCGACGACCATTCACCCACAGACCCTGTTCGGTTTCAACATTCCCGGGGCCGGTGTCATCCTGACCCTGGCTGTCGTTCTCCTGACCGGCCTGCTCGCCGCCAACTTCGTTGGTCAGCGACTCGTGATCTGGTGGGAGCGACTCCTCGCCCGCATTCCCGTCGTCAATTCGATCTACCACAGCGTCAAGCAGGTTTCAGATACGCTATTTTCCTCGTCCGGCAACGCATTCCGCAAAGCGTTGCTGATCCAGTATCCGCGCCAGGGCTCGTGGACCATCGCCTTCCTCACCGGCAAGCCCGGTGGCGATGTGCTGAATCATCTCCAGGGCGAGCATGTCAATGTCTATGTACCGACCACGCCGAATCCGACCTCCGGGTTTTTCCTGATGTTGCCAAAAAACGAAGTCATCGAACTCGACATGGATGTCGACGTAGCACTCAAATACATCATCTCGATGGGCGTTGTCGCACCACTCGCGCGAACAGGAAAACCGTCTTCCGCCCCCAATAACCAACACCCGTAACTCCGGAATCAGCATGCGAACTCATTACTGCGGTCAACTCGATTCAAACATCATCGGCCAGGAAGTCACGCTTTGCGGCTGGGCGCAGCGCCGGCGCGACCACGGCGGCGTCATTTTCATCGACCTGCGTGACCGCGACGGTCTGGCTCAGGTGGTGTGCGACCCGGATCGCCCCGAGATGTTCGCCATCGCCGAATCGGTACGCAACGAGTTCTGCCTGAAGATCACCGGCAAGGTGCGCGCACGACCGACCGGCACGGTCAACGTAAATATGCCAAGCGGCGAGGTCGAAATCCTCTGCCATGAAATCGACATACTTAACCTCTCGCTGACGCCGCCGTTCCCGCTTGACGACGACAATCTCTCGGAGAACGTCCGCTTGTTGCATCGCGTGATCGACCTGCGTCGCCCGCAAATGCAAAAGAATATGCAGTTGCGCTACAAAACGGCGCGCGCCTTCCGCCGCTTCCTAGACGTCGCCGGCTTCATCGACATCGAAACGCCGATGCTGACCAAGAGCACGCCGGAAGGCGCCCGCGACTACCTGGTGCCGTCGCGCGTTCATCCGGGCCAGTTCTTTGCCCTGCCGCAGTCGCCGCAACTGTTCAAGCAACTGCTGATGGTCGCCGGTTTCGACCGCTACTACCAGATCACCAAATGTTTCCGCGACGAAGACCTGCGCGCCGACCGCCAGCCAGAATTCACCCAGGTCGATATGGAAACCTCGTTCATGAACGAGGATGAAATTACTGCACTGATGGAAGACTTGATCCGTACCGTGTTCAAGGAGGCGATCGACGCCGACCTGCCCAATCCCTTCCCGCGCCTGAGCTACGCCGAAGCCATGCAGCGCTACGGCTCCGACAAGCCCGATTTGCGCGTTACGCTGGTGCTGAGCGAAGTCACCGATCTTGTAAAAGACGTCTCCTTCAAGGTCTTCGCCAGTGTCGCCAACAGCGAGAACGGCCGCGTTGCCGCGCTGCGCATCCCAGGCGGCGCCACATTGACGCGTGGCGAGATCGATGCCTACACCGTGTTCGTCGGTATCTACGGCGCCAAGGGGCTGGCCTACATCAAGGTCAATGACGTTACCCAACTCAACGAGACCGGCCTGCAGTCGCCAATCGTCAAGAACCTGCATTCTGTTGCGCTGCAAGCCATTGTCGAGCGCACCGGCGCCCAGTCCGGTGACCTGATTTTCTTCTGTGCCGACAAGACCAAGATCGTCAACGACTCGCTTGGCGCGCTGCGCGACAAGATCGGTCACGAAAAAGGCTTCCTGAACGGCAAGGCCTGGGAACCGCTGTGGGTCGTCGACTTCCCGATGTTCGACTACGACGAAGAAAACAAGCGGTGGACGGCTTGCCACCACCCCTTCACCAGCCCCAAGGACGAGCATCTCGCAATGCTCGCCAGCGATCCGGGCAAGTGCCTGGCCAAGGCTTACGACTTGGCGCTCAATGGTTGGGAACTCGGCGGTGGCTCGGTGCGTATCCATCGCGCGGACATACAGGAGCAGGTATTCAATGCGCTCGGCATTGGCGAGGAAGAAGCCCGGCTCAAGTTCGGTTTCCTGCTCGACGCGCTCAAGTACGGCGCGCCTCCGCATGGCGGTCTGGCCTTCGGTCTCGACCGCATCGTGACCATGATGACCGGTGCCGAATCGATCCGCGATGTGATCGCCTTCCCCAAAACGCAACGCGCCCAGTGCTTGCTTACCGATGCACCGAGCGCAGTGGATGAAAAGCAGTTGCGTGAACTGCACATCCGCCTGCGCCAGAAGGTTGAAGTGCAAAGCGATTCGTCGGGCGAAGCCGGCAAGGCCTGAAGCCCATGCGCCGGTTTTCAGCCTTGCTCAGGCTGGCGCTGACTTTGGCGCTTTCTATGGCGCTGGCCGGATTCTTAGCCTTCGTCAATACGACGGCTGGCACGGCACAGGCCCGCGAGTCCTATTACGGCGATAGCCTCATCGCGGTCACCCTGGCCGATCTTCCTCCCGAAGCCCGACACACCCTGAAACTGATCCAGCGCGGTGGCCTCTTTCCCTACCCGCACAAGGACGGCAGCACCTTCGGCAATTTTGAAAAACGTCTGCCCCGGCAAGCACGTGGCTACTACCGTGAATACACCGTGCCAACGCCCGGCAGACGTGATCGCGGCGCCCGACGCCTGATTGCCGGAAGCGGCCGCAGTGGCGATGTGGTCACCTCCGGCGAGTATTATTACACCGACGACCACTACCGCAGCTTCCGCCGGATACGCTAACCATGACCTTGCAGCGAAACCCAAATCCGACGCACGAGAAACAGGCGAACAACAGCACAGCCGGCATTTTCAGGCTGGCTCGCAAGGATCTGCCTGCACTACGGCAAGCCGCAGACGAGCTCGAACAGCACTTTTTCAGTGTTGATCTTGAGCACGCCCACAATGTCCCTGGCTTCATTAAGGCATTGAGCCGTGACCTGGATTTCCCCGAGTGGTTTGGCGGCAATCTCGACGCACTTCATGATTGCCTGACCGATTTCTCCTGGCACCCGGCTCCCGGTTACGTCATTACGCTCACTGGGTGCGACTCGCTAAGCTCCAATCCCACCAGTTTTGCAGCATTCAACCAGGTTCTCGCCAGCGCTGTCCAGGCGTGGCAGGCGAGGAACATTCCGTTCCGCGTCTTCTATCTGCATGACGACCCGCCCCCCACCATCAGGCAAGAACTTTCTTCCGGCAAGTCATGACGGTGTATAAACGGCCGATTTCCGTACTGGTCGTTATCCACACCCCTGACCTGCGCATCCTTCTGCTCGAACGCCGCTTGCACCCCGGCTACTGGCAATCGGTTACTGGCAGTCAGGAAGAAGGCGAAAGCCTGATCGCCTGCGCCGCGCGCGAAGTCGAAGAAGAAACCGGGGTTAACGCCAGTCAAAGCGACTTCACCGACTGGCTACTCACCAACACCTTCGAGATTTTTGCCGAATGGCGACATCGCTACGCGCCCGGCATCACCCACAACACCGAGCATGTTTTTTCGCTGGAAGTTGCGCAAGCCTTATCGGTGAGCATCGCGCCGGACGAGCACCTGAACTACCTGTGGCTGCCGTGGCGCGAAGCCGCCGAAAAATGTTTTTCCTGGAGCAACCGCGATGCCATCCTCATGTTGCCTGAGAAGACTGCTCGCTGATGCGTTTATTTAGGCACGCCGGGCAGAAGCAGCTACTGCTGGATTCCATTGCCAACAACCCTGACGGCTTTTCCATGCACCAGCAGGTCTGCAAGCCGGCAACGGCGCCGCAATCAAACGCTGCTCCGCAACCGGCGCATACACTATTCTTTGCTTCCTGTTCAAGGGTCATGGATTTATCCGTTTTCGCTTAATTCTTGACCAGCAGTCCTTCGATTACCCAGCGCTGCAACAATCCGACAGCCGTTGTCGCCGGATCAGGCTCGCCGGTCTCGGCAATTGCAGTACAGCATTCGGTAAAGCGGGCACCCTGGGCCAGCGTGCGCAAAGCCGCAGTCTCGACAGGCCCGGCAGAACGCCAGAGGCATTCAAGTTCGGGCCGCCAGACCAGCAACGCATGAGCCAAAGGCTCGGGAACTTCGGTTTCCGCCGCCTCGTCTGCGTTAAGCGCGCGCCAGATCGGTTCGACAGCCCAGTTCAGCTCAACCAGGCGTAACGAAGGCAACAGCGCGAAGCGCCGCTGCGGCCACTGCTCTGGCGCCAGCGCTGCCAGATCGGTCAGCGTCAGCGGTGCTGCACCTGCGGCGTCGAAAGCACAGCATATCGCCCAATCCATGCGCGCCACATCGGCCAGCGCCGGGTGCGGCAGTCGCTCGGGCCCAGCTACGAGATAGGCCGTCAGTTCATCGCCAAACCAGCGGATCGAACGAAAACGCGAGGGGTGTGCATCAATGTAGTCGCGCGCCAGTTTGGCAAACGCCTCGTCGCTCAGTGCACGATGCAGCACCGGGAAGTTGTCGCGCGGCGCCGACAGCAGGCGTGCGCGATAAGGCGATCTCCAAGAACATTCATACCGCACAAGCTGGTCGAATGAGGATGTCCCACTTGGGTAGGAGGGGGTTTCGTTCCAGCCTGGACTCGACAGCTTCCATGGCATCCCTGGCCACGGAGATTCCTTTTTCATAGATCGTGCGGCTCAACTCGACGACGGGATGAATACCTTTCCAAGTCATGCTCTTGGCCCATTCCAGCATCGTGTGGGTATCGATCAGTTTGGCACCGTTCCAGTGCTTTTCCAGGATTCCCCAGCAACGTTCCACAGGATTGTATTTGCTATGGTACGGCGGATAGTACAGGAGGCGGATGGGTTTGCCGATGTGATCGGCAAACTCGACAATTCGCTTGAGGAATTGCGTGCGCCGACCATTGTTTTCCGGCCCGTTATCGGACTTGATCTGGAGCTGTGTGGCGCGATTCCGCACCTCGGACGATTGACTCGACCACCACGCGTAGAGGCTGTCGATGATGAAATCGCTGGTCTTGGCCGAACTTCCGAAGGACCGGTGGAGGTGTCCACTGTCTTCATTGACGACACCAAACGGG
>JAYSZS010000144.1:0-1992 GCA_043737935.1 Propionivibrio sp.
AAGTGGCCACCCAGCGGCCACCTTCAGCATGCCAAACTGCCCCTTGTTTCTTTAGGAACGCCTTGCCCGCGCGCGGGGTTGGGATGCTGAGTAGTTACCTTTCACGTTGGAAAACTCCTTCAACCCCTGCGTCTTTCTTCCGCTACCGATGGTGCCTTAGCCTTCTTTCCGATACAGCCTGATAGAATGCGGTTTTTTTCTGGAAGCCCCCGTGGATCCCCTGCTCCTGCTCAAAGCCCTCATTCTCGGCCTGGTCGAGGGCATTACCGAATTCCTGCCGGTTTCTTCGACCGGTCACCTGATCCTTGCCGGCGATCTGCTCGGTTTCAATGACGAGCGGGGGAAGCTGTTCGAGATCGTCATCCAGTCGGGTGCCATTCTTGCTGTCTGCTGGGAGTACCGGGCGAAGATCGCCGCAGTCGTACTCGGCCTGCCGCGCGAACCGACAGCACAACGCTTTGCGATCAACATCGTTGTCGCTTTCATGCCGCTGGCCATTCTCGGCCTGCTCTTTGGCAAAACGATCAAGACCTATCTGTTCAACGCCCCGGTGGTGGCGACGGCATTCATCGTTGGCGGCTTGATTATTCTTTGGGCCGAACGGCGCGAGCATCATATACGCATCGAGTCGCTCGACGAACTCTCTCTGCTCGACGCCATGAAGCTGGGCCTGGCGCAAGCACTGGCGCTGATTCCCGGCACTTCGCGCTCCGGGGCGACGATCATCGGCGGCTTGTTCTTTGGCCTGTCGCGGCGCGCAGCGACCGAGTTTTCATTTTTTCTGGCCATTCCGACGCTGATCCTGGCGACCATTTACCAGCTTTACAAGGAGCGCGCGCTACTCTCCATCGACGATATTGGTATGTGGGTGGTCGGCTTTGTCGCGGCCTTCATCTCCGCTTTCTGGGCAGTGCGCGGTCTGCTGCGTTACATCAGCACGCATGACTTCAGCATTTTCGCCTGGTATCGCATCGCCTTCGGCTTTGTCGTGCTGGCCACCTGGAAACTGGATCTGATTGCCTGGTCAAATCATTGAGCGCCAGCATTCTCTATCTGCACGGCTTCTGCTCGTCGCCGGCGTCGTGGAAAGCCAGGATTCTGGCCGACACGCTGAGTGCGCGCGGACTCGGCGAGCGTTTTTTCTGCCCGGCACTATCCCCGGTCCCGCATGAGGCCATCGCGCAGGCCGAGGCGATCATCGGCGCTCTGGCCCGTCCGCTGACGCTGGTCGGCAGCTCGCTCGGCGGCTTTTATGCCACCTGTCTGGCCGAGAAGCACGACCTGCGAGCGGTGCTGATCAACCCCGTGGTTGTCGCGCCGATTTCGTTCAGCGAATTCATCGGCACCCAGACCAACCTGTACACCAGCGAAACCTTCGAATTTACTGCTGAACACGTCGAACAGTTGCGCGCCCTTGATTTGCCGCAGGTGACGCCTGAACGCTACCTGCTTCTGGTCGAGACCGGCGACGAAGTGCTTGACTACCGGCTGGCGCTTGCGCGCTACGCCGGTTGCCGCCAGCAGGTGCTGGAGGGCGGCGATCACCGCTTCACCCGTTTTCCGGATTTGTTGCCGCAACTGCTTAAATTTTGCGGGTTATAATCCTGCCGATGCATGTTCTGTTTGAAGAAGACGGCGCCTTCAAAACCGCCACCATACTGACCGACAACGAAGCTTCGTTGCAGGTCGAGACGGCCTCCGGCAAGCGCGCCAAGATCAAGTCGGCCAATGTTCTCTTGCGTTACAAGGAACCGGCGCCAAGCGAGTTATTGAGTCGTGCCGAATCCCTGGCCGAGGGTATCGAGACCGAATTTCTTTGGGAGTGTGCGGGCGATGGCGAATTTTCTTTTTCTGATTTTGCCGACGACTACTTCGGAGGCTCGGAACACAAGGCGACTTCGCTCGAAGCGTCTGCGCTCCTGCTGGCCCTGCATTCAGCACCCATCTACTTCCATCGCAAGGGCAAGGGGCGTTTCCGCAAAGCCCCTCCAG
>JAYSZS010000145.1:0-4900 GCA_043737935.1 Propionivibrio sp.
GATGCGCTTTAGGGGCAAAAGTCCAGACCCCGAACCGCACGATACCGGCTGAAATAACCTCCTTTCGCTTTCTTGTCCTTTAACCGCACCGTTGGCGATCAGGCATGATTTTTAAAATGAGAATTGCTGCTTTACTCCGCTGGCCAATCCTTGATGTACGCTTTGAGCAGTTTGTTCTCGAAGTTGCGTTCCTCCAGCACGGCTTTGGCGACATCGTGGAAGGAAATGACGCTGATCATGGTGTCGCCCTCCATCACCGGCACATAGCGGGTATGCGTGCTGACCATCAGTCGACGCAATTCATCGAGATCCATTGAAGCGTCGGTGGTCGTCGGATTGGTATGCATGGCTTCGCTAACCAGTATTTCGGCAATCGGCGGAGTCGGTCCGACGCAGCGTTCGTTCTGGCGTTTGGCCAAAACCAGCAGCACCTCACGGAAGGTCAGGATGCCCACCAGCTTTCCGGCATCGGTTACAACCACCGAGCCGATGTCGTTCTCGGCCATCATGATCACTGCTTCGGAGAGAAGTGAGTCTGGATGAACGGCAAACAGTTTTGAACCCTTGACCTTGAGTACTTCCTTAACCTCCATTTCACCCCCTGAATAAAGCTATTTGATCCGGTGACTTCGCCCTGTCGGGGAAGTCGTGTTCAAGTCCGGATGAATGGCAGCGCCCGCACTAACGAGCGCTGCTCCAGACTGTTAAACAGTATTGTAGTAACCGACAATCAGGTTTTCAAAGCAAGCAGGACTTCGTCCAGCATTTTCTTGGCATCGCCGAAGAGCATGCGGTTATTCTCCTTGTAGAACAGCGGATTGTCGACGCCCGCATAGCCAGAAGCCATGCTGCGCTTCATCACGATCGAGGTCTTGGCTTTCCAGACTTCGAGCACCGGCATGCCGGCGATCGGGCTGTTCGGGTCATCCTGCGCTCCGGGATTGACGATGTCGTTGGCGCCGATAACCATCACCACGTCCGTCTGCGGAAAGTCGTCGTTGAGCTCGTCCATCTCCATCACGATGTCGTAAGGCACCTTGGCTTCAGCCAGCAACACATTCATGTGGCCAGGCATGCGTCCGGCGACCGGGTGAATGCCAAAGCGGATGTTTACGCCTTTTTCGCGCAGATGCTTGGTGATTTCGTAGACCGTGTGCTGCGCTTGGGCTACTGCCATGCCATAGCCGGGAACGATGATCACACTTTTGGCTTCACGCAACAGTTCACCGGTTTCAGCGGCAAGAATCGGATTAACTTCGCCCGCCGGTTCACCGTTGGCCGGAGCCACTGTCGTGCCGCCAGCAGTGCCGAATCCCCCGGCGATAACGCTGATGAAGTGGCGATTCATTGCTGCGCACATGATGTACGAGAGGATGGCACCGCTCGAACCGACCAGGGCGCCGGTCACGATCAGCAGGTCGTTCGATAGCATGAAACCGGTCGCTGCCGCAGCCCAGCCGGAATAGCTGTTGAGCATCGAGACCACTACCGGCATGTCCGCACCACCAATGGCCATCACCATGTGGATGCCGAAAAGCAGCGCGATCACCGTCATCACGATCAGCGGTGTCATGCCATCGGGGATGTTATGAGCATTGAGGAACTCGCGACCGAACCAGATCACCACCAGCAGGCCGACCAGGTTCAGCCAGTGACGTCCGGGCAGCAGCATCGGGTTGCCACCAATTTTGCCCGACAGCTTGCCAAAGGCGATCAGTGATCCCGAGAAGGTCACGGCACCGATCAGGATTCCGATATAGATTTCCATTTCGTGGATGGACTTTGCCGAGCCGCTGAAATCAGCCGATGCCGTTGGGTCGATATAAGTAGCAAAGCCGACCAGCATGGCCGCAAGACCGACCAGACTGTGCATCAGCGCGACCAGTTCAGGCATCTGCGTCATTTTTACGGTGCGTGCGGCGTAGAGCCCGATGCCGCTGCCGACGAGCATGGCACCGACAATCCAGGGAATGCCGGCCATCGTGACACGTGGCCCGAAGACCGTGGCCAACACGGCGATAGCCATGCCGATGATGCCGTAGAGATTGCCGCGCCGTGAGGTCTCCGGATTGGAGAGGCCGCCGAGGCACAGGATGAAAAGGATTATTGCTCCGATATAGGAGACGGTTGCCAGACTTTCAGACATGTTCATCTTCCTTTATTTGCGGAACATAGCCAGCATGCGCTGGGTTACGGCGAAACCGCCGAACATATTGATGGTGGCTAGAACGATTCCAGCCACCGCGAGCCAGCGAATCCAGTCATCGGGGCGGTCAACCGCTCCTCCGACCGGCGAGATCTGTACCAGTGCGCCGATGGCGATGATGCTGCTGATGGCATTGGTCACGCTCATCAGCGGGGTGTGCAGTGCCGGCTTGACATTCCAGACCACCATATAGCCCACGAAACAGGCCAGCACGAAGACGGTGAAGTGCGCCAGGAATTCCTTCGGGGCACTGGCCCCGATAAACCAGAACAGCACTGCGGCTACGCCAAACATGATGGCTGTGCGCATACCGGAAGCGGGTTCGCTGGCGCCATGACCATGCCCCTTCTTGGCAGCGGGAGGTGCCACTGACTTAACTGCTGGCGGTGCTGCCAAAACCTTGGGTGCCGGGGGCGGCCAGGTGACTTCTCCATTCTTGATTACGGTCAGGCCGCGGATGGCCTCGTCTTCCATGTTAACGTCGATGATGCCATCCTTGGTCTTGCACAGCTCCTCGGAGAGGCGAAACAGGTTGTTTCCGTATAGTGTCGACGACTGCTTGGCCAGGCGCGAGGGCAGGTCGGTGTAGCCGACGATGGTCACGCCGTGCTTCACCACAACCTGGCCGGGCTCGGTCAGCTCGCAGTTGCCGCCACGCTCGGCCGCCAGGTCAACGATGACGCTACCCGGTTTCATGCTCTTCACCATCTCGGCGGTAATCAGCTTGGGTGCGGGCTTGCCGGGAATCAACGCGGTGGTGATGATAATGTCCACCTCCTTGGCCTGCTTGGCGTACATCTCGCGCTGGGCCGTCTGGAAGCCCTCGCTCATCACCTTGGCGTACCCGCCGCCGCCGGAGCCTTCTTCCTCATAATCGACCTTGACAAATTCGCCGCCCATCGACACGACCTGGTCGGCCACTTCGGAACGGGTGTCGTTGGCGCGCACGATGGCGCCCAGGCTGACGGCGGTGCCGATCGCCGCCAGGCCCGCCACGCCGGCACCGGCGATGAAGACCTTGGCCGGCGGAACTTTGCCCGCAGCGGTGATCTGGCCGCTGAAGAAACGACCAAAGGCGTTGGCCGCCTCGATGACGGCGCGGTAGCCGGTGATGCCGGCCATGGAGGTCAACGCATCCATCTTCTGGGCACGGCTCAGCGTGCGAGGCAGCGAATCGATGGCCAGTACGGTGACTTTCCTGGCTGCCAGATGTTTCATCAATTCCGGGTTCTGGGCCGGCCAGATGAAGCTGACCAAGGTCTGACCCTCATGCATCAAGGCGACTTCGTCCACGCTCGGTTCGCGCACCTTGAACACGATGTCGGATGCCGCCCACAGTTTGGCTGCTCCGACAATGATTTCTGCGCCAGCGGTGAGGTAGACCTCGTCACTGAAATTCGCCGCATCGCCGGCGCCTGATTCAACGGCGACCTTGAAACCCAGCTTGATCAGCTTCTCGACAACTTCTGGAATGGTCGCAACGCGCTTCTCGCCCGCAAATACCTCACGTGGTACTCCGATAGTCAGTGGCATTCAGTTCTCCATAACTCGTTTCGTAATTATTAAAAAAACGGTCCAGATTGTAAGCAACCCATGCAACCGCTTTCACCGCTGACGCTAATATGCATCTATCTGTTCAAAAAGCAGCTAAAAAAAAGCCACCCAGCGAGAGCAAAAAAATGTTGTTCTGCGTATGACCTTGGTCGTTGGCAACTACACAGAATGCTGATCTTTTGAATCCTGACCTGTTGGCAGGAGCGCTACTTTAACATGCGGACAACGCTGAAAAAAGGGCAGTCGTATCATGTTTTATAGAAATTACAAAATTCGCCGTGTGCAGACCGGGTTTTCAACGCAATGGCGACTAAAACTAACGCACAGAGCGAACAATGCGAGCAGAGTCGCTTTATGGAATGGAAGTGTGATACGCCAGCGCAGAGATCTGAGCAATTACAGGAGCGGGAGGTGCGTCAAGATAGGCATGAATAGTGCTATAAATTTTCGATGGAAAACGAGAGAAAACCTGCTTGTGTAGCGCATAGCCTCCCTTTAAAGCGATAACTGAACTAAGCGCGAAACAAGTCCGACTAAGCAATTACAGAGCCCAGGATGGCGGGCACCGTGACTGTCTGGTGATGTTGATTGCGGTAAGGGGGCTTTGGTCATACAAGGTTTGCGCACTATTCTGGTGCGGCTTTAAAGTTTAGACGACAAAGTTGGTGCAGTTCAAGGGTATGTATGACAGAGGTTTCACGATATACTCATCGACCGCCTAATAAATTTACTAAGTGGCATACAGGCTAGTTATTTTAACCTTGAATTTTGACAAAATTTATTTGTCATTGTTTAGTGAGGGTTCGAAATTGATCGATTCGGCTGTACCTGAGCGGCAAGGGCTGTACGACCCGGCCAACGAGCACGATGCCTGCGGTGTCGGTTTTGTAGCGCATATCAAGGGCCGGAAAAGCCACTCGATTGTCGAGCAAGGCCTGCAAATTTTGAAGAATCTCGATCACCGCGGCGCAGTTGGCGCCGATCCGTTGATGGGTGACGGCGCGGGCATCCTGATTCAGATTCCGGACGACTATCTCCGCGAAGAAATGGCCAAGCAGGGCGTCACCCTGCCGCGTGTCGGTGATTATGGTTTAGGCATGGTCTTTCTACCACAGGAAGCCGCTTCGCGTCTGGCCTGCC
>JAYSZS010000146.1:0-22324 GCA_043737935.1 Propionivibrio sp.
TGGAGGTTCGTGAGTCGCTGGCGCAATTTTCACGCTAGGATTTCTCTGGACGAAACCGGCGAATTTTCACGCCGGCGCTTGTCTGTTTATATCGTTCTTCAGTTTTTACTGTCGCTCTTTTGAGGCGAGTGCTGCTGTGTTGATATTGATCTTATAGCGCAAGCGCAGTCCGGCAAGATACGCCGCCAGTTCCTCCTGGGCAACAAGCGTGCCGTATTCACGCTGCATCCCCTGGCGTGCGTTCTCATCAATTTTTTCCGGATGGCTGACCTTTACAATCTTGTAGAGAATGTAGCTGCCGTCAACCCCGGTGCTGACATACGCCGGCAACTTCTGGATATCGGTCTTGAACAGGTCCTGCAAAGCCGCCGGTGGTATTTGACGACCCTGAATGCGTGAAGCGCTCTTGATCGGCGACCAGGCCAATTTGTCCTCGCCACCCTGTTTCAACTCGGCCAGCCTGGCTTCGCCGGAACTCCTGGCCAAGGCGGCTTCTTCCCGAAACTTCAACAGCTTCTCGATATCGCCTTTGACGGTATCGAATGGCTTGCTGGTCGCCGGCACATACTCAAGCACGCGCGCGGCGAGCAGCGCGTTCGGCGCGATTTCGACGGCTTCGGTATTTCGCCTGTTCTTCACGGCGTCCTCGGCAAAGAGCGCGGCCAGTATTTTTTCGTTGGCCAGGGGTCCGAGTGTGGCTATGACTTTTGGATCAGGTTTCTTTGGCAACCAGGCGGACTGCTGGATTTTCAGCTTGAACTTCTCGGCCACCGGTTGCAGGCTGTCCGACTGCTCATAAACCATGTTGGTAAACACCTCGGCCGCCTCGGCAAATTTTCGCGAAGCGGCCTGACGTTTCAGTTCAGCCTCGATTTCGGGGCGCGCCTCCTCGATTGAACGCAGCTTGCCGGCCTTGATAGCGGTGACCTTGATGATGTGATAACCGAATTCGGATTGCACCAGACCGGAAATCTCGCCTTCCTTCTGCTTGAATACGCTGTCATCAAAAGCCTTGACCATCATGCCACGGCTAAAGAAACCAAGATCACCGCTCTTCTCGGCAGAGCCGGGATCCTGTGAATACTGTTTGGCCAGTTCGGCAAATTTCGCCGGTGATTTATGCACCTCTTTGAGTATCTCTTCCGCTTTGGCCCGTACTTTTGTTTTGTCCGTATCCGTATCGGCAATGATCAGAATATGGCTTGCCCGCCGCTCCTCGGGCTGCTCATAGCGATCCTTGTGGCTGTCGTACCAGGCTTTGACCTCGCCATCTGCGAGCGTGACCTGCCCAAGGATCGTATCAAGCGACAATACCAGGTACTCGGCCTTGACCTGTTCCGGCACATCGAACTGGGTCTTGTTGTCTTCGTAGAATTTCTGCACCGTCGGGGTCTCGATCCTGACCTTGTCGGCAAATTGCTCAGGCGCAATCCGGAACTCGCTGAACTGGCGCTCCTCGGACTGCATGCGCAACATGGCATCAACCTGGGTCTGTGAGACAAAAGCGGCGTCGCCGACGGCCCCGATCAGTTGCTGAAGCGTCAAATCCTGACGCAGCCTGGCCTCGAACTGCGGTTGCGACATCCCCTGGGCACGCAACGCCGATTCATAGCGCGCCATTGAAAACTGACCGTTTTCCTGTAGTGAAGGGATTTTGCTGATGACATCGCGCAAAACATCGTCACTGATCTGCAAGCGGTTTCTTACCGCTTCCAGCAGCAACAGGCGCTGATCGATCAGCGAGTCAAGGACAGCCAGTTTCGCTTCAGGTGTATTCATCATTTCCGGCTTGTAATTGGCGCCGAGTGCCTGACGCATTTGATCCTGACGCTCACGCCAAGCCTGCTCAAACTGGGGGATGGTGAGTTTCGTATCACCGACGCTGGCCAGGTCACTCCCCGCCCCCGAGTTCCTGACGTAGGAATCAACTCCGAAGAAGGCAAATGGCAAAGCAATGAGCGCAAGAAATATTTGGACGATTTTCTTGTTGTTGCGTATGGAGTCGAACATGGTGATTGCCCGCTTGGTCAATTGAAATATCAAAAACAAAAAAGGCGAACTTTCGTTCGCCTTCCGGTAGTGGCGGAGTGGACGGGACTCGAACCCGCGAACCCCGGCGTTACAGGCCGGTATTCTAACCAACTGAACCACCACTCCCAAGGTGAAATAAGGAAATATTTTACGAAAAAAATCGCATTGATCTGCATCTCTGGTGGGTGCTGACGGGCTCGAACCGCCGACATCCAGCTTGTAAGGCTAGCGCTCTACCAACTGAGCTAAGCACCCAGACAACTAGCGAAGCACAAAGCCCATCAGTTTACAGCATCCTTGAGTCCTTTGCCAGGCCGAAACTTCGGCACTTTTGCTGCCTTGATATTGATTGATGCGCCAGTGCGCGGGTTACGTCCACTACGGGCCGCACGCTTGCTCAGATAAAAAGTTCCGAATCCAACCAGTGTTACCATGCCACCCTTCTTGAGGGAGGTCTTTACGGCAGCAATGGTTGCATCGAGTGCGCGACCGGCGGCAGCTTTGGACAGATCAGCAGACTTGGCGATTTGATCAATCATTTCAGATTTATTCACGATGTCCCCTTGGATTGATTGTGGAAGTACAGGAAGCCCTGCAACGCTCTTATAATAAGGCTGAAAACCTTGTGTCAAGGGGATTTGGGAAGATTTAACGGCGCCCGAAAAGGTGTAAGCATGCCGTAAGTTTTATTCAATTGTACTTTTATATTTAATCAATGGGTAACGATGGATTGTGCAGACGCGTTCTCGGTTTCTGCACTAACGGCGGGCGTAGTTTCTACTTCCGGCAAGGCCACAGGCAAACGCTCAAGCGCCAGTTCAAGCACCTGATCAATCCACTTGACCGGAATAATTTCCAGTTTGTTCTTGATGTTGTCCGGAATCTCGGCGAGATCCCGCACATTCTCTTCCGGAATCAGCACACGCCCGAGGCCACCACGCACAGCGGCCAGGAGTTTTTCCTTGAGCCCACCAATCGGCAGGACTTCGCCGCGCAAGGTGATCTCGCCGGTCATCGCCACATCGCAACACACTGGAATACCCGACAGCACCGAGACCATCGCCGTGCAGATTGCAACCCCCGCCGAGGGACCATCCTTGGGAATGGCGCCTTCAGGCAAGTGGATGTGAATGTCGCTCTTCTGATAAAAATCATCGGCAATGCCCAATGACCGTGAACGCTTTCTGACCACCGACAAGGCGGCCTGAATCGACTCCTGCATCACATCACCGAGTTTTCCGGTGGTTATCGTCTTGCCCTTGCCGGGCAGTACGACCGCTTCGATGGTCAGCAACTCGCCGCCCACTTCCGTCCATGCCAGGCCGGTAACCTGCCCGATCTGGTTTTCACGCTCGGCCATGCCGAAGCTGAAACGGCGAACACCCAGGAACTTGTCAAGATTGCGCGCACTGACCGCCAGCCGCTTCTGGCTCTTTTTGAGCAGCAGGGTCTTCACTACCTTGCGGCATATCTTCGAGATGTCGCGCTCAAGCGCACGCACCCCGGCTTCGCGGGTGTAGTAGCGAACGATGTCACGCAAGGCGCTTTCGGCCACGGTCAGCTCGGTCTTTTTCAGGCCGTTGCTCTTCATCTGCTTGGGCAGCAGATAACGATGGGCAATGTTGATCTTTTCGTCCTCGGTGTACCCGGAGAGGCGGATCACTTCCATACGATCAAGCAGCGGCGCCGGGATATTCAGCGTATTGGCCGTGGCCACGAACATCACTTCGGAGAGGTCGTATTCGACTTCAACGTAGTGATCGACAAAAGTGGAATTTTGCTCGGGATCAAGCACCTCAAGCAGCGCCGAACTCGGGTCGCCACGGAAGTCCTGCCCCATCTTGTCGACTTCGTCGAGCAGGAACAGCGGGTTCTTGACCGCCACTTTGGTCATGTTTTGCAGGATCTTGCCTGGCATTGAGCCGATGTAGGTGCGACGGTGGCCGCGAATTTCGGCTTCGTCACGCACTCCACCGAGGCTCATGCGAACGAACTTGCGCCCGGTTGCGCTGGCGATCGACTGGCCAAGCGAAGTCTTGCCAACGCCCGGAGGCCCGACCAGACAGAGGATGGGGGCCTTCAGCTTGTCCACGCGCTGTTGCACAGCAAGATATTCGATGATGCGTTCCTTGACCTTCTCCAGTCCCCAGTGATCCCGGTCGAGAATCTTGCCGGCCTCGGCCAGATCCTTGCTGATACGCGTTTTCTTGCGCCACGGCAGGTTGATCAGTGTCTCGATGAAATTGCGCACGACAGAGGCTTCGGCCGACATCGGTGACATCAGTTTGAGTTTCTTGAGTTCCGACTGCGCCTTGGTCAAACCTTCCTTGCTCATGCCGGCGGCCTTCACCTTCTTTTCAAGCTCGTCGAAGTCGGCACCCTCTTCGCCCTCGCCCAATTCCTTCTGAATCGCCTTGACCTGCTCGTTAAGGTAATACTCGCGCTGGCTCTTTTCCATCTGACGCTTGACGCGACCACGGATGCGCTTCTCGACCTGCAGAATGTCGATTTCAGTTTCCAGTTGTGAGAGCAGTTGCTCGATACGCGGGCGAATTCCGAACATCTCAAGCACTTCCTGCTTCTGCTCAAGCTTGAGCGGCAAGTGTGCAGCGATGGTGTCGGCCAGGCGACCGGCTTCTTCGATACTGGCAATCGAGGTCAGGATTTCCGGCGGAATTTTCTTGTTGAGCTTGACGTACTGGTCAAACTGCGAGATCACCGCGCGGCGCAGGCCTTCGACTTCGTGATCGACACCATCCTCTTCGGCCAGCGGTCGCGCCGAAGCGACAAACATTTCATCGCGCGATTCAATCGAGTCAACCTGCGCACGCTGCGTGCCCTCGACCAGTACCTTGACGGTGCCGTCGGGCAGCTTCAACATTTGCAGAATATTGGCGACACAGCCGATGCTGTATAGATCCTCGGCCTCGGGCTCGTCCTTGACGGCCGACTTTTGCGCGACCAGCAGGATCGCCTTGCCGGCTTCCATGGCGACTTCAAGCGCCTTGATCGACTTGGGCCGCCCAACAAAGAGCGGGATCACCATGTGCGGAAAAACCACCACGTCGCGCAGGGGCAGCAAAGGCAGTTCAACGGACTCGGCAGAGAGGGGGAGATTGGTGGGCATCAATTGTGCTCGTTAGGTGGAGTTCAGTTCCCGAAATGGGGGCATGAAGCCATATTTCAAGCCGCAGGTGGCGGCTACACACTTCAATTGGAAATCAGTTGGAACCCGAGACCTTCGGTTGATCGGCGTAGATCAGAATCGGCTTGGCGTCGCTGCTGATCATGTTCTCGTCAATGACCACTTTTGAGACATTCTCCATACCCGGAAGTTCGTACATGATATCGAGCAGCACCGATTCCAGAATCGAACGCAAGCCGCGCGCGCCGGTCTTGCGTTTAAGCGCACGCTTGGCAATGGCGGTCATCGCGGCCGGTCGAATTTCGAGTTCGACGCCTTCCATCGAGAACAGCTTCTGATATTGCTTGACAAGAGCATTCTTCGGCTCGATGAGAATTTGTACCAGGGCCTCGGTGGACAACTCCTCCAGCGTGGCAATCACCGGCAGACGACCGATCAGTTCGGGTATCAGGCCGAATTTGATCAGATCTTCAGGTTCGACCGTGCGCAACACTTCGCCGATCGCCTTCTTGTCATCCTTGCTCTTCACCTCGGCGCCAAAGCCCATGCCGCCACGCTCGGAGCGATTGCGGATGACCTTCTCCAGTCCGTCGAAGGCACCACCGCAAAGAAAGAGAATGTCGGTCGTATCAACCTGCACGAAATCCTGATTCGGATGCTTGCGCCCACCCTGCGGCGGCACCGAAGCGACCGTGCCTTCGATCAGTTTGAGCAAGGCCTGCTGTACGCCTTCGCCTGACACATCGCGGGTAATCGAGGGGTTATCCGACTTGCGCGAAATCTTGTCGATTTCGTCGATATAGACGATGCCCTGTTGCGCTTTTTCGGTGTCGTAATCGCACTTCTGCAGCAGCTTCTGAATGATGTTCTCGACGTCTTCGCCGACATAACCGGCTTCGGTCAGCGTCGTCGCATCGGCCATCACAAAAGGCACATTGAGCATGCGCGCCAGCGTTTGCGCAAGCAGCGTCTTGCCGGAACCGGTCGGCCCGATGAGCAAAATATTGCTCTTGGCCAGTTCGATGTCGTCGTTCGCCTTGCCGCGATGACGCAGCCGTTTGTAGTGGTTGTAGACCGCCACCGACAAAATCCGCTTGGCCGGTTCCTGCCCGATCACGTACTGGTCAAGCAGCCCGGAAATCTCTTTCGGTGTTGGCAGGTCGCTCTTGGCGACCTTGCCGCCCTGGTCGGCAGAAATCTCGTCGCGAACGATATCGTTGCACAGCTCGATGCATTCGTCACAGATAAACACGGAGGGGCCGGCGATGAGCTTTTTCACCTCATGCTGGCTCTTGCCGCAGAACGAACAATAGAGCAATTTTTCGCTGCCGCTTTTCTTTTCAGCCATCTCGGCCTACCCCATTTCAAGTGGCGATTGATTGAATCCTGTAAACAAACCCGAAGTCAAGTTGCTTCACGGCTGACCAGCACCTTGTCGATCAACCCGTATTCTGCCGCTTCCTGAGCCGAAAGGAAATTATCACGATCGGTGTCCCGCTCGATTCGCTCAATCGGTTGCCCGGTGTGATGCGCCATGATCTCGTTGAGTTTGGCGCGCAAGGCGAGAATCTCCTTGGCGTGGATGGCAATATCCGAGGCCTGCCCCTGAAAACCACCCATCGGCTGATGAATCATTATGCGCGAATTGGGCAGTGCAAATCGTTTGCCTTTGGTGCCGGCAGTCAGGAGGAAAGCGCCCATCGAAGCAGCCTGTCCCATGCACAGGGTCGACACATCCGGCTTGATGAAAAGCATGGTGTCATAAACCGACATCCCAGCCGACACCGACCCGCCCGGCGAATTGATGTAAAAGTGGATGTCCTTGTCCGGATTCTCGGCTTCGAGGAAGAGAAGCTGCGCAACAACCAGATTAGCGGTGAGGTCATTGACCGGCCCCACCAGAAATATGACGCGCTCCTTGAGCAGGCGCGAGTAGATGTCGTAAGCCCGCTCGCCACGTCCGCTTTGCTCGATAACCATCGGCACCATGCCCAGTGCCTGCGGATCCCATTGGTTTTCGAATTCCGAATGATTCTGTTTCATGCGAGTTCCTTGTAATGCCTTCGATCAGGACTGCTGACCCATCAGTTCGTCAAAGGGGACCATTTTATCGACAACCCTGGCACGGGATAGTGCCCAGGCCACAACATTATCCTCGATCGCCACGCCTTCAATTTCGGCAAGACGCTGCGGTTGGGCATAGTACCAGCGGATGACTTCATCAGGATGCTCGTAGCTTTGCGCCGCGTCCTCGACAATCGTCCTCACCTGATCCGATTTGGCATGCAGTTCGTTAACCTTGACGATCTCTGAAAGAATGAGACCCAGGCTGACACGACGCCTGGCCTGATCGGCAAACCACTCGCGCTGAATCGGGAAGTCCTTCATCTTGATACCTCCCCGTTGGTCCGTGTCTTGGCGAGCGGCCTGCATCAGGCGTTGAATTTCCAGTTCAACCAGTGCGTCCGGAACGTCGATCGGGTTGGTCTTGAGCAGCGCCTCCATGACCTGATCCTTAACCTTGCCCTGCAGACGCTTCTTGACTTCGCGCTTCAGATTGGTTTCGACGTCGGCGCGCATCTTGTCGATATCGCCGTCCTCAACGCCGAGTGCCCTGGCGAAATCGGCATCCATCTCCGGCAGGATCGCCTCGCGAACTTCCTTGACGCTGATAGCAAAAGTTACGCTCTGACCCGCCAGATCTTTAGCCGAATAGTCCGCCGGGAAAACCATGTCGAAGGACTTGGCTTCGCCGGCTTTCAGCCCGATCACCGCGTTTTCGAAGTCAGCCAGCATGACCCCTTCGCCGAGTACGAAAGGATAGTCATTGGACTGACCGCCCTGGAAAGGCTCGCCGTCCTTCTTGCCGAGAAAATCGATCATCACCCGATCCCCCACGGCGGCCGCGCGATCAACCGGCTCGTATCGAACGCGCTGCTTGCGCAGGACCGCCAGCGTGCTCTCCATTTCTGCGGCGCCGACTTCAAGCACCGGACGCTTGATTTCAACGTCCTTCAGCTCGCCCAGCGCGATCTCGGGATAAACCTCGAATACGGCAGAAAATTCGATATGTGTTGCACTGTCGCTGGTCTTCGGCTCGATGATCGGATAGCCGGCAACGCGCAGTTGCCGGCTCTTGACCGCCTCGGCAAAGGCCCGTTCAAGCGCTTCGTTCAGCGCTTCGTGTCGCGCCTGATCGCCGTGCTGCTGCTTGACGATGGACGTCGGCACCTTGCCGGGACGGAAGCCCGACATCTTGAAGCTCTTGCCCATACGCCTCAGGCGCTGATCGATCTCCCTGTCGAGATCGTCGATAACCACCTTCAGATCAAGACGACGCTCAAGTGCCTTGGTCGGTAGCACCGCTTCGGGTAGGGTAGTTGTTGCGTTGGTTTCCATTCAAATTCCTTGAAGTCTTGAAAATTCGGGCTGATAATCTGCGGCACGGTCGATTAGTCGATCAGTCAGGCCATGGTGCGAGAGAAGGGAGTCGAACCCCCACGCCTTGCGGCGCTGGAACCTAAATCCAGTGCGTCTACCAATTCCGCCACTCTCGCGCTTAATCGGCCATTTTACCCGAGATGTACCTATACTGTCAGCCGCTGGAACGTCTGACCGCAGGGTAAATTTGTTCTAACGCTAACTCATTGAATTACCGTCATTCCGGGCTTGACCCGGAATCCAGTTCGTATATCAAAACAGTTTTACTAACAACTTGATCAGTTGTACAAATCTGGATTCCGGCCTTCGCCGGAATGACGACGGGTTTCTAAAACAAATTTAACGTGCGCCTGACCGAGAGCAGACTTCAACAAAACCCATTTAGACCGCTCTCCACGCTATCTGCAATGTCCGTAGATCATTACGAAAACTTTCCTGTCGCGTCCGTCCTGCTCCCCAAACGTCTGCGCCACCCGATCGAGGCAATTTACCGTTTTGCGCGCGGCGCCGACGATATTGCCGACGAGGGCGAAGCCGGCGACACTGAACGCCTTCAGGCGCTGGCCGTGTATGGCGCCGAACTTGAGCGTATTGAGCGTGGCCAACGCCCGGCCGATCCAGCGTTCAGCGAGTTGGCCGAGATCATCGGCGAGTGGCAGCTACCACTGCAACTTTTCCGCGACCTGCTTGCGGCTTTCGCCCAGGATGTGATCAAGAAGCGCTACGCCGATGAGGCCGAACTGCTCGACTACTGTCGGCGCTCGGCCAATCCGGTCGGTCGCCTGCTGGTGCACCTTGTCGAGCGTGCCAGCGACGAGAACCTGCACCGCTCGGACTGCATCTGTACCGCATTGCAGTTGATCAACTTCTGGCAGGACATTGCCATCGACTGGGAAAAAAACCGCGTCTACCTCCCGCAAACCGATCTCGCCCGTTTTGGCATCGACGAAGCACAGATCGCCGAACAGCGCTGGAGCGCCGCGTGGGCGTCTCTGCTTGATTACCAGACCGATCGTACACGCCGTCTGCTGCTCGAAGGCGCCCCGCTGGTGCATCAACTGCCGGGGCGCATGGGCTGGGAAATTCGTTTGACTGTACAAGGCGGCCTGCGCATCCTGGAAAAAATCCGCCGCGTGCGCGGTGATGTCTTCCGTCACCGCCCGCTGCTGGGCAAGAGCGACTGGCTGGTCATGAGCGGTCGCTCGCTGTTTATGTAAAAATCGCTTTATGACAACCCCCAAGCAACTACAGGAACAGCGAATGACGCCCGACGAGTACTGCCAGCAAAAAGCCGCACAGAGTGGCTCCAGCTTTTATTACAGCTTTCTGTTTCTCCCACTCAACCGGCGGCGCGCAATTACCGCGCTCTACGCTTTTTGTCGCGAGGTCGACGATGTGGTCGATGAATGCCAGGACCCGCAGATCGCCGCCACCAAGCTGGCCTGGTGGCGACAGGAACTGGCGAAACTCTACGCCGGTCAGCCGGAACATCCGGTCACCCGGGCATTGCTGCCGGTGCTTGCCGAATTCGATCTGCCGCAGGAGCAACTGCTGGAGATTATCGACGGCATGGCGATGGATTTGCAGCAGACGCGCTACCTTGACTTCAAGGCGCTATCGCTCTATTGCTACCGCGTGGCTGGCGTCGTCGGTCTGCTCGCCGCAGAAATTTTCGGTTATCAGGAGCGCAAGACACAGAAGTACGCGCACAATCTCGGCATGGCCTTCCAGCTGACCAACATCATTCGCGATGTCGGCGAAGATGCCCGCCGGGGCCGCGTCTACCTGCCGGTCGACGAGCTGAAGCGATTCGACGTTTCGGTAGCCGACATCCTCAATGCACGGCATTCGGACAACTTCCGTCGCCTGATGGAATTCCAGATCGAACGCGCGGAACATTACTACGAGCACGCCATGAGCGAACTGCCTGCCGTTGATCGCAAAGCGCAGCGTCCCGGTCTGGTCATGGCGGCGATCTACCGCACCCTGCTTGACGAAATCAAACGCGACGGTTGCCAGGTACTCACCGAGCGCACCTCGCTGACCCCGGTCCGCAAGCTGTGGATCGCCTGGCGCACCTGGATCAAGGGTTGAAAACGGGGTTAAAAGCGGGCTCGAAAGAGCGTCTAAATGTGGCCGTCATCGGCGGTGGCTGGGCCGGGCTGGCCGCCGCCGTTGAACTGGTCGCGGCCGGAGCAGAGGTCACCGTATTTGAGGCGGCAAAACAGCTCGGCGGTCGCGCGCGCAGTGTCGAGACGCACGGCCATCGCCTGGACAACGGTCAACACCTGCTGCTTGGCGCCTATCGCGAAACGCTGCGCCTGATGCAAACGGTCGGCGCCAACCCCGAACACGTGCTCAAGCGGCTGCCACTCGAGTTGCATTACCCCGGTGCCGGCTTCCGCCTGTGCCTGCCGCGCCTGCCGGCTCCACTGAATCTGGCCATCGGCCTTTTTGCCGCGCAGGGTGTCGGCCTCGGCGAGAAGTTCGCTGCCATCCGTTTTATGCGCGAACTGCAAGGCCGCAACTATCGACTCGCGACCGACGGCACGGTGGCCGAACTGCTTGACCGCCATGGCCAGCAGGGCAATCTGCGCCGCTACCTGTGGGAACCGCTGTGCCTCGCCGCGCTCAACACGGCAGCGCCACACGCCTCGGCGCAGATCTTTGCCAACGTCCTGCGCGACAGCCTCGGCAGTGCCCGCACCGACACCGACCTGCTGTTGCCGGCCGCCGATCTTGACCGGGTCTTTCCGAGTGCGGCGGCTGATTTCATCCACGCCCACGGCGGGAAAATCAGGCTGGCGACCCGCGTCGAGCAGATTCGCCCGCAGCTTCGGATCGAGGGCGATCTATTTGATCGCGTCATTCTCGCCGTTGCCCCGCAACACGCCTCAAGCCTGCTCGCCAGGCAGGTGGAAACCACCGCCATCGCCGCCATGCTCGCCGATTACACCTACGAGCCGATCGCTACGGCCTATGCCGGCTATCCGCCCGAAGTCAGTCTGCCCTGCCCCATGCTCGGGCTCGACGGGGGTCGCGAGGGAGGACTGGGGCAATGGGTTTTTGACCGCGGCACGCTCTGCGCTACGCCCGGCGTCATAAGCTTCGTGCTGAGCGCGCAAGGCGCCTGGTACCAGCGCGACAACGCTGCGCTGGTCGCCATTCTGCACGGCGAACTTGAGGGCACCCTGGCAAAACAGTTGCCCCGACCCCTATGGCACTGGGTCATCCGCGAGCGCCGCGCAACCTTCTCCTGCCGACCCAACCTGCCGCGACCGGCGGCACGGACTCCGCTCCAGGACCTCTGGCTAGCCGGCGACTACACCTGTACCGACTACCCGGCAACGCTGGAAGGCGCAGTGCGCAGCGGTATTGCGGCAGCCAGGGGGGCGTTGATAAGCCGGTCTGCCAGCCCGTGAATACGGGTCACTTCAGCCACTGTGCCCGACCAGCCAACAGGCATGCGCCGGTCAAGGCCTGTAGTGACGAGAACGTTTATGGAGGGGCTTTCGGGGCGTATGCCGACAGGGAGCTTGTGGCAGAAAACCGTGGTTTGTAGCTAATTGTCCTGCGAAAGCTTGATCACACTCCCTGATGGCATTCCTTGAGGCAGGTTGTCAAGTCGAGCGGTCAGCGTTTCAGCCGCGTTGTGGTGGAAGATTTTGGTGGAAGATCGCGTCACTAACCATCGTTCCTCTCACGCGCGGATTCTTGCCGAGGGCGAAGTTGCCATTCCGTGCGCCCATCCGGCAAACGCAGCCGAAACCACCCAGCCCAAAGTCTGCTCGCCCGCTTGCGCACTTCCACCACCGGTTTCCGCGCGGCGAATGGAAGAGCAGTAGTTCCGACTTCCTTAAGCCACGTCGTGTCGACTTTTTTTACACTCGGCCAACAGGAATTCCGATTGTTAAGTCCAACTCACTGTATTAATAAGTAAATAATTTTTGGCATAGAATATGCTTAATATTCGTGGCACAAACGGTGTTCAAGTCGGTAAACTTTTTAGGGCGATTAGAAAGTCCAAATTCTGCCAGATTTTCTGCCATAAAATAGTTCAAATCACACAGTGTTCAATCACTTTTTTGGGAGTTCTTGATGAAAAAATCCAAAGTAGTTTGTATGGCGCTCGCTGCGGCGGGCTTGCTTTCGGCGGGTACTGCGCAGGCCTCGCTGACGGCATTTCAGACGTATATTGGCCAAGTCGGCTACTCCTCCGACGGCTTCGGCTCGACAACGCAGTCCGGCACCATCTCCGCGTCCGTTCCAGTCGGTTCGACCGTTCTGGCGGCTTATCTTTACACCTCGACGTTTAGCAACCCCAGTCTGTCTGGTGTGGGGGGCACGCTAAACGGTACGGCCGTAAGCTATACGTCCCTTGGCATTAATACGCAGTCATGCTGTGATTTGACCGGTGGCCGAACCGATGTGACCAGCATCGTCAAGCCGATCATCGACAGTGGCCTCGGTGGCTTGTACAACTTCAGCATTACCGAAACCTCTTCGAGTCAGGACGGTGAAGCCCTCGTGGTCGTCTATTCCAACCCAACGCTGGGCACCTCGACGGTCGGTATTCTCGACGGCTTTGCGAGCGTGACCGGCGATACGACTTCGATCAACTTCAGCGCCCCGCTCCAGCCCAGTGCACCTGGTTTCTCCGCCGAGATGGTGCTGGGCATCGGCTTTAGCTTCGACGGATCTACTTGCACCAGCTCTGACCAGGTCTCAAGGATCACAGTCAATGGAACGATCATCACCAACAATGCCGGCTGCAACGATGACAATGCTAACGCCTCCGCAGGCAACGGCAATTTGATCACCGTTGGCGGCTTTAACGATCCGTTCTCGACGCTGTTGCCACTCACCGAGAACGATCATGAGCGTTACAATCTGGTGCCTTATATCGTAGCCGGTGCCACCACAATCCAGATTGACAACGCGAACGCCTCGAAGGACGACAATATCTTTCTCGCAGTGATCCAGGTGACAGGCGAAGCAGGCGTAAACGAGCCACCCCCACCACCCCCACCACCTAACGGTATTATCCCCGAGCCCGGTTCCCTCGTCCTTGCAGGCCTGGCGCTGGCCGGGCTTGCCGGTCAACGGCGCAGAGCCAAGCGCGCCTGATCCGACGCTTCGCTTTGCCGTGCAACCCCTGCCTGGTAATATTGGGCAGGGGTTTTCTTTTTCCTGTTTCGGAGATTGTAGAATGCGCTTCCCATTTATTGACCGCAGAAGCATTGCCCGAGTGCTTTTCGTCGTCGCGGCAATGTATGGCGCGTCTGGCCATGCACTTGTCATCGAGTCGAAAAGCGGCCAGCGTGCTGCACCGGTGGTAGCCGGCCCCTTAGCCGAAACCAAGGCCAATGAGAAATTTCGCAAAGGTATCGAGGCCAGCCTGAAGGGTGATATTGCCCTTGCCAAATCTCATTATCTTGCCGCGATAAGGCTCGACCCGAAGTTCGCCCCGGCAATGATCGGTCTGGCCGACATCGCGCAAAAGCAAGGTGACCTGCCCCAGGCCGAGAACTATCTTAAACAAGCCGAAGCGACCGCGCCGCAAACGGCGGCAGTGCATATCGCGCGCGGGCGCTTTCTTCTTTCCACACGACAGTTCGAGAAGGCCGAGTTCTCGTTCAAGCAAGCGCGGGATCTTAGCCCGAATTCAATCACGCCTCTGCTGGAATTGGGTGACCTGTACCTGAGAGACACCTCGCGGCGCAATGACGCCCTCGCTTCCTTCGCTGCGGCGGTGGATCTGGAGCCGGACAACAAGTATGCGGTTTACTCTTACGGCGTTGCCTTGGCCCTCGTGGGCCGCCGCGACAATGCGCTGAGTGCTTTTGAAAAGGCGGCGGCGCTGGCGCCGCGAGACCCGGCGCCGTTGCGCGCCGCCGGTCGCCTGCACCTCGAAGCCGGCGCTACCGACAAGGCCCTGAAGGCCTTTGATCTCGGGCTCAAACGACAACCCAAGTTCGTGCCACTGATGCTCGACCGCGGCGATGCACTGGCACAGCAGGGCAAGTGGACCGAGGCGATCGGCCAGTTTGCCGCCGCGGTACGCGCCGCTCCGGCGTCGGCGGAAGTGCAGGTCAAGCTGGGCGACGCTTACCAGGGAGCAAAACAGTGGGACAAAGCTCAAGCCGCCTATGCCAGGGCCATCGAGCTGGATGAAAAGAATCCTCTGGCGTACAACAATCTGGCGTGGCTGCTGGTGCAACGGGGGGGTTCGCCGGCAAAGGCCGTTGAAGCAGCGAACAAGGCCGTGGCGCTTTCGCCGAATTCAGCCCCCTTTATCGATACCCTGGGTTTAGCGCAGCGTGCGGCGGGAAATCTACCTGCCGCCGTCGAATCGCTCCAGCGGGCCACACAGATCGAGCCAAAAGTTTCTGAATTCCAGCTCCATTACGGAATCATTCTAGTGGATCTCAAACGCATTGTGGAGGCTCGGCAAGCACTGACTCAAGCTCTCGATCCGCGTTTTCCGCAGATCGCCGACGAGGCGAAGAGGTTGCTGCGCTCGCTCCCGGAGAGGTGAAGACTGATAAAAAAGGAGTCAAGGACATTACCCCTTTAGGTGGGCCAAGGCGCTTGCCTCAGCCCGAATGTTTCATAGAACTGCCACTTGGTGCCGACCTGCTGTAAATTTTGATCGCATTGGGATGCCGACATCCTCCAAGGTGCCCATGGAAAGAGTGCCAGTGGGGTAAGCATCGCATTGATTATTCGCTTCAATGTCATATTCACTTCACCTCCTCCCCCACTAAATCGACCTTCGTCTCATGCTGCTGACTGACAAAGATGAACATCTCTTCCACCTGTAACCTTTTCTGGATTTGATGCGAAATGAACAACATCGTTACTTTGATCTTGTTGATCGCGCTGTAAATGATTTCGGCCTTCAACTGGTGTAGATTCCGGGATCGCTTTATAGAAGGTTATGAATCTCCACTGGATTCTAAAGTGCGGGAACTCGCCGTGCGCTGCTTTTGACCTCCTCAAAGCCCGGTATCTGTTCGCCGACCCCAGCCTGATAGCCCTTTGGCATCTTCTCGATCACCTCATGAATCCCGGCCGCCTGTTCGCGATGAGCGTTGGCATTCGCTGACAGCAATGGGCAGGCTTCGCGAACCCGCCAAGCAATTCAGCACAAGCCGCTAAATGACTTCCTCGATCTGACCGGCGTGCATACGGAGACGGCGGGCGCAGCGTGCGGCTATTTCCTCGTCGTGGGTGACCAGAATCAACGTCGTTCCGCGCTCGGCATTGATCGCAAACATCAGCTCGATGATCTGGTGACCGGTTGCGGCGTCGAGGTTGCCGGTCGGCTCGTCGGCCAATACCAGTCTGGGTCGGGGTGCAAAGGCACGCGCCAGCGCGACGCGCTGCTGCTCGCCGCCGGACAGGTGCTTCGGGTAATGGCGCAGCCGATGCGACAGTCCGACCCGATCCAGCCAGAATTCCGCCTCGCTGCGCGCATTGGCCGTCCCCGCAAGTTCCAGCGGCAGCATCACGTTCTCGATGGCGCTCAGCGAAGGAAGCAACTGAAACGACTGAAAGACAAAGCCGAGCAGACGACCGCGCAACACGGCACGCGAATCCTCGTCGAGTTGCCCGAGTGGCTCGCCGGCCAGCGTCACCGAACCGCTGCTCGGCAGATCGAGGCCGGCCAGCAATCCGAGCAGGGTCGATTTGCCCGACCCGGAGGCACCGACGATGGCCACCGTTTCTCCCGCCGCGACGGAGAACGAATTGTCGTGCAGTATAGTCAACGCTTCGCCACCGTTATCAACGCATTTGGTCAGCCTGCTGACTTCAAGCACATTCGAGATTACCGAATTCATGTTTCGTATTCCATTCATCCATAGCCTGTTGCTGATCGGACTGGCTCTGCTCTCTCCAACGGCACAAGCGGCCAGAACCATCCTGGTTTTCGGCGACTCGCTTTCGGCCGGTTATGGCATTAAGCAGGACTCGGCGTGGCCGACACTGCTGGCCAAACGCCTGCACGAAAAACAACTTGATTATAACGTCGTCAACGCCAGCATCTCGGGAGAAACCACCAGTGGCGGTCGCACCCGCCTCAATGCGGCACTGGCCAAGCATTCGCCGCACATCGTGATCATCGCGCTCGGCGCCAACGACGGCCTGCGCGGTCTGCCAGTGGCCACCCTGCGCAACAACCTGCTGGCGATGACCGTCAACGCGCAAAAGCAGAAAGCCAGAGTGCTCATCGTCGGCCAGCGCCTGCCGCCGAACTACGGTGCCTACGCACTGGAGTTCCACAACAGCTTCAGCGAAGTGGCCAAGACCCGGCAGACCGCGTTCGTCGACTTTCTGCTTGAGGGCGTGGCAACGCAGGCGCAGCTTTTCCAGACGGACAACCTGCATCCGACCGCCGAGGCGCAGCCACGTCTGCTCGACAACGTCTGGCGAGGGCTTGAACCGCTGTTAAAATAAACGCCATGAGACACGGCATCACCCGCGTTGAGAACATCGAAGACTATCGCCTCTTTGACGAAATCATCGATGTCCGTACGCCCGCCGAGTTTGCCGACGATCACATCCCCGGCTCGATCAACTGCCCAGTGCTCGACAATGATCAGCGCATCGAGGTCGGCACGCTGTACAAACAGACCTCGCCTTTTGCGGCCAAAAAAATCGGCGCGGCCCACGTTTCCTTGAACATTGCCCTCCACCTGCGCGAAACTTTTCTTGAACGGCCAAAAAATTGGCGTCCGCTGATCGTCTGCTGGCGCGGCGGACAGCGCAGCGGTGCGATGACTTATGTCTTCCGGCGCATCGGCTGGGATGCGCAGCAACTGGAGGGCGGCTACAAGATTTATCGCCGGCAGGTGCTCGACAGGCTCGCCGAATTGCCGCGTCGATTCACCTTCAAGGTCATCTGCGGTGCCACCGGCAGCGGCAAGAGCCGCCTCCTTCAGGCTTTGGCAGAGCGGGGAGAACCGGTTCTCGACCTTGAGGCGCTTTGCTGTCACAAGGGTTCGGTACTTGGCGTGCTGCCCGATTCGCCGCAACCTTCGCAAAAGATGTTCGAGACTCGGCTGCTCGTTGCTCTGCAATGCCTTGACCCGTCACGCCCGGTATATATCGAGGCCGAGAGCCGCAAGATCGGCACGATCCAGATGCCCGACGCGCTGCTCGAAACACTGCGTGCAGGCACGTGTATCAACATCGAAGCGTCTTGCGCGGCACGCGTTGAATTCCTGCTGCACGATTACGCGTACTTCCTGAAGGTTCCGGAGTGGTTCAACTCGCGGCTTGACGTACTCGACCAGAAGCAAAGCGGCGTGACCATAAAACGCTGGCAGGCTTATGCCAGAAGCGGTGAATGGCAAACGCTGGTCGGCGAACTGCTCGACCTGCATTACGACCCGCTCTATCGGCGCTCACAAAAGTACAATTTCACCGGCTTCAGTACCGCGCAAAACCTGGCCACCGACGATCTAAGCGCGGCCGGCATCAAGGCACTGGCCGACCGCATCGTCGGCCATTCACCCAGTGAATAGGACCCCATACAAAATATTGAGTCCCCAACTCCCCCAACTCCCCAATCCCCCTGATCGTCAGCGAAAACGGTCAGGGGCGGTACCAGCAGACGGTCAGGGTCGGTCGTCACTTAAACACGTTGCTTCTGGTGGCGCCGATGCCGGCCCGGCCCCTTCGGACTTCCTGCTCGCCGCACTGGGTTCGTGTACCTCAATGACACTGCGCATGTACGCCGAACGCAAAGGGCTTGCGCTGGCCCGGATCAGCGTTGCATTGACGCATGAAAAGATCAGTATTGACGGACTCGGCAAGGTTGACCGCATTGAACGGATCATTACGCTGGAAGGCGACTTGAAGGCTGAGCAACGCAGTCGCTAGCTCGAAATCGCCAATCGTTGCCCGATGAATCGCACGCAATGTTCCGATATCCGGATCGATAGCACCATTGCTGGATAATGAACAGAGCTGCCTGCCCTCACTACCGATCTTGAGCCACACAAGGCAGGACCGGCTGAACACGTGTGAACAAATCCATTGCACAGCTTGATCAAACCGGTCGTATGGCAAAGCAGATAACGAAAAACACGAGGGTATTGGAATGTTTTTCCTTCAACCGCATCAACAATCAGTGCTAACATATTGCAGCGCAACATCAACCACGAAAGTCTCACCACCAGGGTGAATTACGATGCTCGAACAACACTATCTCACTACGCTTTTTGAACCCGAATCGGTGGCCGTGATCGGCGCCTCTGACCGAGAGAATTCGGTCGGCAACGTCCTTTTCAAAAACATGCTCGAATCGGGTTTCAAAGGCCGCCTCTATCCGATCAACCCAAAGCACGAGACCGTACAGGGTCAGCAGGCTTACAAGTCGATCGAAGAGATTGGTGCGCGCGTCGAACTGGCCATCATCGCCACGCGTGCTCAAACGGTTCCCAACATCGTTGAACAATGCGGTCGCAGCGGCATCAAGAACATCATCATCATCACCGCCGGCTTTTCAGAAGTTGGCCATTCAGGCGCAGCGCTTGAGCGAAAAACGCTGGAGATCGCCCGCAGCTACAACGTCCGTGTTCTCGGCCCCAACTGCCTGGGCATCATACGCCCCGAACTTGGCCTCAACGCCACCTTCCTGCGGGTCAATGCCAATGTTGGCAATCTGGCACTGGTTTCGCAGTCAGGAGCTATCTGTTCTGCCGTTCTCGACTGGGCAAAAAGCAACCGGGTCGGATTCTCCAGCGTCATTTCGCTCGGTAGCACCGCCGATGTCGACTTCGGTGAAATTCTCGATTACCTGGTCTACGACAATCGTACGCATTACATCCTGCTTTACATCGAAGGCATACGGAACTCACGTCGTTTCATGAGTGCACTGCGCTCGGCAGCGCGTATCAAACCGATCATCCTGCTCAAGGCCGGGCGTCACGCCGCAGGCTCCGCGGCAGTGAAGGTACACTCGGGGATGATCGCCGGTTCCGACATCGTTTTCGATGCGGCCGTGCGCCGCTCGGGCGTTGTGCGCGTGCAAAACATCGGCCAGTTGTTTTACGCCTCAAAAGCTCTGGCGTCCAGGTTCCGCCCGCTCGGCAAACGATTGGCCATCGTCACCAACGGTGGCGGGCCAGGCGCCATGGCCGCCGATCGTGCCGGCGATATGGATATTCCGCTCGCCGAACTTTCAGTAGACACCATAAAAGCACTCAACGCAAAACTGCCATCCACCTGGTCGCACAGCAACCCGATTGACATCCAGGGCGATGCGACACCCGCCCACTATCGCGACGCACTGCTTGCCGTTGCGCAGGACGACGGGGTTGACGGCATACTGATCATGCTCGCACCACAAGCCATGACTCAGCCGATGGCCGTTGCGCAAGTCGTCATCGATGTCAGCGGACAGACCTCGAAGCCGATGCTCACCTGCTGGATGGGCGAGGAACAAGTTGTCGCGGGGCGTACCGCACTAGAAAACGCCGGCATACCGGCGTTCCGCATGCCCGAAACAGCGGTCGAGCTTTACTATCACATCTCGACCTACTACCGCAACCAGATGCTGCTGTTGCAAACACCCGAAGGCACCTCAAAGCGCACCCAGAAGGAAACTGAAGGTGCCAAGATGCTGATTGAAGCGGTATTGCAGGAGCACCGTAAAGTGCTCTCTGAAATGGAGTCGAAAGCGGTATTGCGTGCCTTCCGCATACCGGTGGCGCAAACCATGGTGGCGCGTACTCCGACCGAGTCCTTGTTGCTTGCCGAGCAGATCGGCTTCCCGATCGCCATGAAGGTCGATTCGCCGGATCTGGTGCGCAAGACCGAAGCCGGCGGAGTACGCCTCAATATCACCAGCGCGGCAGCGGTGCGCAACGCCTATCACGACATCATCGAAACGGTTCAAAAAAAGCACCCGGCCGCACGCGTCAATGGGGTTTCGATCGAGCCCTACCTAACGCGACCGAATGGCCGCGAACTAATGGTTGGCGTGGTACGCGATCCGACTTTCGGCCCGATCATCACCTTTGGTGCCGGCGGCAGTGAAGTCGAAATTTTCAGCGACCGCGCCGTTGCGCTGCCGCCGCTCAACCGCTTCCTGGCCCAGGATCTGATCCGCTCGACACATGCCGCACAACTGCTTGGCGAATTCCGCAACATGCCTGCAGTCAACATGGAGGCGCTGGAAGAAGTCCTGCTGAACATCTCCGAGATGGTGTGTGAACTCCCCTGGCTGCAGGAACTGGATCTCAACCCGCTGATCGTCGACGAACACGGCGCCATTGCCGTCGACGCGCGGATTGTCATCGACTTCGCGGCGACCACCGGCGACCGCTATTCGCATATGGCCATCCATCCCTATCCGGTGCATCTGATTCAGAACTGGGAGCAGCCGGACGGGCGTACCATCACCATCCGTCCGATCCGCCCGGAAGATGCTGACATGGAGCAGGCCTTCGTCAAGAAGCTCTCCGACGAAAGCAAGTATTACCGTTTTATGGACACCCTGCGTGAACTCACCCAGTCGATGCTGGTGCGTTTCACGCAGATCGACTATGACCGCGAAATGGCACTGATCGCTACCCTGCCCGACGCAGACGGCAAGGAAGTGCAAATCGGTGTGGCGCGCTACGTCACCAATCCGGACGGGGAAACCGTGGAGTTTGCACTGGCCATTGCCGACGAGTGGCAGAAGCACGGCATTGGCCGCAGGCTGATGAGCGCGCTGATCGAAACGGCGCGCCAGAAGGGCTACCGGGCCGTCGTGGGCGACGTTCTTTCCCAGAACACCAAGATGTTTCGCCTGATGACCATCCTTGGCTTCAGCATCCACCCGCACCACGAAGACCCGGCAGTCAAACGTGTTGTTTGCCCCCTGCATGCTCAATAATCGGTCACACGATCCAACGCCGCGCGACGGCGCTTTTGTCCCGATTGACCCGCAGCTTCAGTTTCTTCTCCAGATCGTCGGTAATCGCCTCCATCGCGTGCTGTCCAGCCATTTTGCTTTTGACGTCGATATTGCAGTCGTCGGCATAGCGGCAAAATCGACGCCCCCGGCGCTCCAGTTCGCGATCCAAGTCGGTCAGCAGGATGTGTTCGACAGCAATGGGGCAACGGGGCAGCGGCCCGCCTTCTGTCCTTGCGCTGACCATTCCTTCTGACATCATGCTCGCTTCCAGATAACGCCGGATCAGTTTCAGAACCCGCTCATCCTTTACCCGGCGCGCCTCTCTCGAACTCGAATTCCGGTTGTAAAACTTACAGGAGCGCTTACGGGATAAGGCCCCGCAGGAAATCCTCCTGGAGGATGGAGGACTTCCTGCGGGGCGTCAGCCGCGCCCTTCCGCTTTCGTTTGCCCATCCGCCGCCGTGTCGATTTACGTCGTAGCGTTCCGTACAAGTTTCGGGCTTAGACGATATTGGACATCTCACCCCGCTACACCGCCTCCTATCCGCTTCCTGCGTCAGGCCAGCGCTTTGCCTTAGGCCTCCTCCAGATTAGCAGTCGCCCGCGACACCCTTGCCGTTCAGCTCACTCTTCCCCTTGTCGGGCGAGTAGAGAACTTTCACCTCCAAGTAAGTGCGCCCTGCCGGGCGCACCATAAAAAAAACGGGCCGCAACTGCGGCCCGCTTGTTTTTCTGCAAATTATCCTGCTCGCGTTGAGACCATTACTTTGCGCTGACCTCGACGCGACGCGTCT
>JAYSZS010000147.1:0-4859 GCA_043737935.1 Propionivibrio sp.
GGCTAACTGGATGGCCGTGGCACAGGCAATCGATGTCTTGCCGACTCCCCCCTTGCCGGTGAAAAAGAGAAAACGGGGAGGCTGTTCGAGGAATTTCATGGTTATTCCATTCCTAGCCGCAACGCTTGCCACTGCAACACGCTGCGGCGGGTTTGTTTTCGTCGGTAGCCGCGCTGACGCCAGCCCAGCGAGCCAGGTCGCCCCGGTTGGGATAGCGCCCGGCGAGCGCGACTTCGCCTTCGACCAGGATGAGCGGCAAGGCCTCGGCACCCGAGCGTTCGAGGAATTTTCTGACCACATCGTTCTCCGCAAAGGCCATGGGTTGTTGTGCCAGATTGAAACGTTCGATCAGTGCACCATTCTGCCGGGCCCATTCCACATCGGCAGAAAAGCTGACCAGTTGCTGATCCACTTCCACTCCACAAACGCCGGTGCTGCAACACAGGGCCGGATCAAAAATCTGAATGCTGGGCATTTTGAATCTCCATCAAAAATTGAATGTTACTCAGGACAAGATCAGACCTCAGGAGGCCGCGCTCATTGCCCGGCCTCTTCATGAATACGCCGGGCGGCCGCTTTGACTTCGTCTGCCGAGAGTGTTTCAAGCGGCAGCGCCAGAAAAGCCCGAATGCGCCGCTCCAGATGCCGATAGGCGACTTCGAACGCTTCCCGACGTGCGGCATGCGGTTCGACATGCGCCGGGTCGTCGATACCCCAGTGCGCGGTGGCCGGATTCCCCGGCCAGATCGGGCAGACCTCACCTGCGGCGCTGGCACATACCGTAAAGATGTAGTCGAGCGGCGGTGCGCCCGGCGCAGCAAATTCGTCCCACGACTTGCTGCGCACCCCGGACGGCAACGCGACGCCATGTTTTTCCAGTGTTTCCAGCGCCACCGGGTTGACCTTGCAGGATGGCTTGCTGCCCGCCGAATAGGCACGCACTCGACCCTCGCCGAGATGGTTGAACAAGGCTTCGCTGAGCACGGAGCGGGCGGAGTTGCCGGTGCACAGCACCAGCACGTTGATCGGACGGAAAGAATTCATACGTGTTTTCTATTCGGTATACAGAGTTGGGGATGACCGCCGCAGCAGTCTTCGGTCAGAAAGTCGATCAGCGCATTGATGCCAGCCATTTCGGCCCGGTAGCGCACGAAGCGCCCTTCCTGAATGGCCGTGACCAGACCGGCCTGCGCCAGGGTTTTGAGGTGAAATGAAAGCGTTGGCGCCGGCAGTTCAAGCTGTTCACCGATCACTCCGGGCGTGAGGCCATCCGGGGCGTTACGTACCAGCAATCTGAAGACAGCCAGACGGTTTTCCTGCGCCAGGGCAGCGAGAGCGGTTACTGCATTATTGTTTTCCATATTTCCAATAATATGGAAATAATTTGCCTTTGGCAAGTGCTGTCGTAGCAAATGTCGTAGCAAACGTTTCGCCCGCGGCTTGGTAAAGAGTCTCTCAACTGAATCGAGAGCCGATTTCTTCAATTGCCGCAGTTAAGGTGGTAATGACTTTCAAAATCCTCTTCACACGGACTTAAACGCAAGGTCTTGACCTTGACTTCCCTGATGACATTCGCAATTACTTTCGCAAATATATGAATGAATAGCCACTGCTTTCACAGCGGCACCACGGAGAACGAGGTGATACCTTCGAGCGCGAATTTCCATAGCCGCCAGTAGCTCCATTTGCTCTCTCCGGCAAAGCGGCCATCGCGGTCGTAGACGGTCTCCACCGTCGGAAAGCCGATCCAAGCATACAAGTCCATCATGAAGCGACTACGTTCCGGCAAGCGCAGCAGCGCAGCAGCGCAGCGACCGTACGCCACGACATCAGGCGGAAGTCGCCGACGTGGCAGGGATGGCGATGCGGCCGATGCGGCCGATGGCGCGATAAAAGGCGCCCGCGGTTGCCTTTTTGAAATAGCTTTCGTTGACCCGATTGGCGCGGCGCATCAGCACGACGTCGCTGCCTGCCCGCCACGCCCTCAACTTGCCGGGGATGAGTTACGGAGGAACCTGCAAATCGGCATCGATGTCGGCGCGCCAGCGCATCCAGTACCCCGGCCAGCCGGCGATGGAATTCGGGCAGCACCTCCTGTTCGTTGAAAACAGGAACGACGAGCGACAGTAATTGCGGCCTCGCATGATCCGAGGGGGATTCAGAACGTCCATGCGCGGTTGGCGTGTTAGTTGGCAACGAGCACGATGGCAGTGACAATGACCTGGGCGACGAGATAGTGCACGCCGACGAACTTGAGTAACGCGATCATCACGAGCGCATTGATGGCGATGCCGGCCAGCGCGACGAGGGAAAAACGCGGCAACGTCTTGTCGTGCGAGCGCTTGCTGGCGAATGTCCAGCGGTAGTTGAGGACGTAGTTGACCAGGGCGCCGACCGTCGAGGCGAGCACCGCCGATGCTTTGGCAAACTGCACCAGCCCGACCAGCGTGGCGTAATGGCAGGCCGTGCCGACGGTGCCGGCGAGCGCGTGAACTGCCGCGTCACCGGGACAGACGCCGCCGTGCCCTGCACTGGCGGCTAACGACGCGGCAAACTGGCGTCGGCCTTGTTCCTGAAAGCGTTGCGCGAACGCCAATGGAGCCGTGCTTGGCACCGCTCGCCGAGCAATTGCACGATCTTGATCCTGAAGCGGCCATTGCCGGGTAACTAGATCCGATCAAGCGCGAGCCGTATGTCGGCGATGGCGTCAATTTACGGGTGGACAAGAAAAAGCTCACGACAGGCTGCCCTATGTTCAGGGGCAAGCCAAAAAAAACGGGTACGGAGACGGCGCAGCATTTATATCACGGGTGGCAAGGGTTAAAAATGCGGAAGTTGATCCGGGCACTTTTCTGGGAAGGAGGAACTATTACTCCGCGCGCCTTTTCTGTTCAGCAACCAAACCCCGTGTAAGACCAAAGCCAGGGACTTCATAAGGCGGGCCATTCAAAGCGGCTGTACGGGGACGCCAATGCTGCGAAAGGGGGAAGACTGATGTGGAACAGGAAGTTATGCTGGTCGGGGCGAGAGGATTCGAACCTCCGACTCCTGCGTCCCGAACGCAGTACTCTACCAGGCTGAGCTACGCCCCGACCGATTCAACGACTGTGTTAGTAGGTCCTAGCAACAGCGAAGAGGCATAATTCTAGCAAAGAATCTTTGTATGTGGAAGCAGGAAGCAGCGCAAGCGCCGCCGTAGCGAGATTCGCTTCCGCCATCGCGCATTTTCTGGAATGCTCCAGAGCGCCGGTGGCGCGAATGGCTGCCAGCACCGCCGGGAAGTCATCGCGCCCGCCGTTCTCGATGGCGTGACGCACACTGGCCGCCTGTTCGGCAGTCCCGTGCTGCAACACATGAATCAGCGGCAGGGTGGGTTTGCCCTCGGCCAGATCGTCGCCCAGATGTTTGCCGGTTTCTACCTCGGCACCCGAGTAGTCGAGCACATCGTCGATCAGTTGGAAGGCTGTTCCGAGATGCATCCCGTAGCTCGCCAGGTGCTGCTCGATCTCGGCAGAACCGCCGCCGATGATGGCGCCGAGTTGTGCAGCGGCTTCAAACAGCTTGGCTGTCTTGTAACGAATCACCTGCAGGTAGCGCGCCTCATCAACATCGGCATCGTGGCAGTTCATCAACTGCAGCACTTCGCCCTCGGCAATGATGTTGGTTGCATCCGACAGCACGCGCATGATACGCATGTCATCGACCTCGACCATCATCTGGAAAGCACGCGAATACAGAAAGTCGCCAACCAGCACACTGGCCGCGTTGCCAAAGAGAGCATTGGCCGTTTCACGCCCGCGCCGTAAAGCCGACTCGTCAACCACATCATCGTGCAACAGCGTGGCCGTGTGAATGAACTCGACCACGGCGGCAAGTTCGTGATGATGTGTGCCACGATAACCCAGCGCACCGGCACAAAGCAGCACCAGCGCCGGGCGCAGACGCTTGCCGCCGGCGTTGATGATGTACTCGGCTACCTGCCGCACCAGCACCACGTCGGAAAGCAGGCGCGAGCGAATTACGGCATCAACGGCCTGCAAATCAGACTCGATCAGCTTGTAGAGCAGCTCCTGTTTCACGACATCCCGTCTTGGCAAAAAAATTTTGAATCTTAGGCGCCGCCCCGCGCTGCGTCAAGCCAAACAAGGAGCCAAACAAGGAGCCTGGGCTGGCTGTGATCGAAAGTGACGGCTGATAATGACTCAAGCGGCGATGGTATCCCGATATTGATTCCATCCGCCATTTGCTCGTGTGAAACGGAGGTTCAGCATGGCTGGGGGGTTTTCTGGCTCCCACCAGGCGCCGGATAGTTTGCGGCGTTTCTGGATGACCTGGCGCGGTGCGCTCTTTACTTCCCCGGAGCCGATAGGTAATCCGGCCCCAAAGGTAGCGTGGTAGTCGAACTGTCTCGGGCGATGGGTCAGGTAACGGTAGCCGCCACGCACCGGTGCTGCTTCCGAAGGCACGTCCGGCTCCTGGAAAGGCGCAAGCCCAGTCAAGACCGCCGGGAGTTGGTCGGTTTTCATATGGTCTTTCTATCGTTCCCTCCAGCCCGGATCGTTGGCTGCGCAAACTTTGGCCGCCGCCAGGTCGTCGTCCACGGGGGGAAAGTCGACGTGATACTGACATGGCGCACCAGATTGCCGCGCCATCCGATCTTCAATCCAGATGGCGCCGTCTCCCAATCCTTGCATCGCGATGCTTTCGAGGAAAAAGTCCAAGTCGCCTTCGTCGCCTGCTTGCAGATCGATTGTTCCCCCTAAATTTAGTCTGCCACAGGTGACGTAAAATCAATGTTACTTGGGAAAGATAAAGCATGAAGAAAATACCGAAGCAGGCGTACACGACCGAGTTCAGAG
>JAYSZS010000148.1:0-1963 GCA_043737935.1 Propionivibrio sp.
TCCCAGCCGCACCAGAAACCGCCGGGATCGAGCGCCACGCAGTGCCGACCGATGCCCCGCCGCGCCAGCTCTAGCACCAGCCGGCCCCCCACCGAACTGCCAACAAGGTCCGCTGTCCCCAACCCTTGCGACTGCACAAAGCTGGCGAGGGCGTCCGCATAAGCCTCAACGGTCTGCCGGCCTGCAAGCGGGGCCGACCTGCCATGTCCCGGTAGATCGACCAATATCAATTCGCGCGAGTTGCGCAATGCGGGCAAGAGCGGGTCCCAGGTGCGCAGATTGGCCCCCAACCCGTGGACCATCAGCATCGGCCGGCCCGTGCCTAGGCGTTCGAAATGCATCGACATGACGGCATTATCCTCCGACGTTCGCACTTTAGCTTTTGTCCGCAAGCGACTGCTGCTGCGTACACCGGGTGCTGAACCGCGCGCAGTGGTGACTCGCGAAACGGAGGCGGAGTGACGCCGAGAAACGGGCCGGCAAGCCCACATGCGGCAACGAAGAAGGCGAAGCCGAACGCGTCACCGCTTTTCACCCCGTGGGCTTTCTCATCGACGATGCCGGCGTAGGCCGGCCCAGCAAGCGCCTACAGCGCGAGGTGCCCGCCATGCTTTATCAGCTGTTCGTGCCCGGTCGCATCGCCGGCCGGTGTGCTGATGCCGAGCTTGGCGGCGACCTTGCGCTCAAGCTCGATCAGCTCCGACGGCTTGCCCGTTATCGTCTCGCCCGCCAACATGACTGCCGACAGTGCGAGCCCTGCGACTACGCCGCCGGTTACGGCTCCGGTGATGCGATCAATGTCCATGGTGCTTCCAATGCTTGTCGATCTTTGCTGGAACAAGTTCGACCTCGGTGTGACTAATTCGTATGTGTTTTAATGGAATAAACGACTAGCGAGCCTGCGACTCGCTACTTAAAGAGTTTGTGGCTACTTGCCGAACGACGAACGAAGCGCCTGGCCGCCGTACTTCTGAGCATCGGCCGCATCCTCCACGACCGCAGCCATGCCGAAGAATTCGTGCGTGGTGCCGGCGTAGACCTTGCGATCGACCTTCACGCCAGCCTTTTTCAACGCGGCCTCCAGAATGGCGCCGTCTTCCCGCAAGGGGTCGATCTGGGCGTTGATGATGGTGACCGGCGGCAGCCCTTTCAGGTTTGCGTGGACCAGGTCGAGTCGAGGATCCATCTTGTCAGCAGGCTTGGCCAACAGCTTGTCCACGAACCACTCGATCATGGCTTTGTTGAGCGGCTTTGCGGTCGCGCTGTCGACGTAGGATTTCGTGTTCAAGTCGCCTGTCTGTCCTACTGGGTATACCGCGAGGACGTGACTGGGTGTCTGCAGTCCGGCATCGCGTACAGCGATTGCGGTGGCAATTGCAAGATTGCCCCCTGCGCTTTCACCGGCCAGCGCCAGCCGCTTCGGATCGCCTTTAATGCTCGCTGCGTTGGTACTTGCCCATTTATAGGCTGCCAGGGCGTCATCCCAGGCCGCCGGAAACTTCGCCTCCGGCGCCAGGCGGTAGTCCGAAGAGATCACGATCGCTTGGGCCTGCTTTGCCAACCCGCGGGCACCGCCGTCGTAAACCTCTTTGCTCCCAATCACCCAGCCACCACCGTGGAAGTAGACGATCACCGGAAACGGACCCGCCCCGTCCGGGGTGTAGATACGCGCCGGGATATTCCCCGAAGCGCCCGCGATCTCGCGATCGACGCTGCTGACTCCCGGAACCAGGGCCGTCGGAGAGGTGTCCTTGCCTTGTTTTTTGAGCAGCGCCGTCACTGCATCGGCGGGCGTCGGCTGCTTTCGTGCCTCAGCCGGGGTCAGCGTCTCGATCGGCTTTCCGCCCATCGACGCCAATTGGTCAAGCACCGCTTGCATGTCCGCATCGGCCTTGTATTGCGTGCCTGTCTTTGCCATGGCCGAGCTGTCGGCGGAGTAGGCAGGAGCTGCGAACAGCGTGCT
>JAYSZS010000149.1:0-1961 GCA_043737935.1 Propionivibrio sp.
CGGCGCGCTAGAATACGCCCCGACCTCCTCGTAGCATAATGGATAGTGCACGCGCCTCCTAAGCGTGAGATATGGGTTCGATTCCCGTCGAGGAGGCCAGGTTAGCCTCCCAGGTAGTCCACCAACATTCGCTAAGCCTTTATAAATTCAAATTGAACTAAACCGCGTCTCGGCCGTGCGCTCGGCGTCGCGTGCGGCTTGCCATTCGCTTTGCAGGCTGGCCTTGAGCTCCGGGACTTCGTCGATGCGCTGGCGCAGGTCGTCATCGAGCAACGTGAGGCGGCGCTTGAGGTCGACCAGGAGTTGGGGGGCGTTGATCATGGGGAGGCTTTCCCTGCGCGGTCATCCGCGTGGTCATCCGCATGGTAGTCAATTGGCAGCAGGCCTTCTTGCGCCAGAAGGTCGCGCAGGGCGGCGTCTTCAAGCGCATAGACGCCGCGCGAGGCGCGCCAGACCAGGGCTTTTCCTGCAAGGCGGTCAGCGCCTGCTGGACGTTGGGGACATCCGCGCTGGTCGATGATCCGGGGGCAATGACGTCGAGCATCGCTTGATAGGCGGCGATGGTTTCCGTTTCGAAGGGCGCGTACTGCGCCCCCTTGCCGGCCATCACGCGCAGCACGGAGGATTGCAAAGGCGTCAGGCTGTGCACAACCCGCAGTTGCTCGGCATTGGCCGCTTCGATCTGTTCTTCGACGGCGAGGGCAAAGCGGGCGGGGGCCTCTTCGAGCGCGAGTTCGAAATCGAAGCGCAGTGCATCGGCCGCGGCGCCGAGCATTTCGGGGCGAAAAGAGGCTCGGGTAAATAGCTCGTAGACGACATCGGCGCTCAATACGGCCGGCAGATTGACTTGCTCGCAGAACCACTGGATGTAGTCTTTGCCCAGAGCGGGGAACTTGACCAGCGGGGCGCCGAAAAACGCCTGCTCCTTGCTGTTACGCAGCATGGCCAGCTTGTCCTGGTTGGAACCGGTGGCCACCACACGCAGGCCCTTGTGGCGGCTGCTATTGAGTTCGTCGCGGGTGGCCTTAAGGGCAAACAGGGCGTCGTTGCCGTTATCGGTACTGATGGCGTGCTGGGCTTCGTCAATGATCAGCACGATGAACTGGCCAGTTTCGTCCGACAGGGCGGCAAAGGCGCTGGTGAGGGATATTCCGCTGTCGACACCCGCTCCCAGGCCGATGCGATCCAGGGCAAACGACAGGCCGCCGACGCTGACTTTGTCCATGCAGGATGCGCGCGCCAGTCGGGTAACCACGCCTTCGTGCTTGGCCAGATCGGCGCGCACGGCGGCAATGATCACGGCGCCGGGGTCGGCTTTACGGTTTTCCCACAGGTCGGCATACACCACCAGTGCGCCTTTGGCCTCAAGCTGGGGGCGCAGATCCTCGCGCAGAAACGTGGATTTCCCGGTGCGCCTGGGGGCGGCAAGAAACAGCCCTGAGCTTGATGCAGAGCCCGGTGGCACATACAAAATCTTGTCGGCCATGTCGCTCGCAAGCGGAGTTCGGTGAAAGACGTTGCTCATGGTTCGGCTCCAGATCGATGCCGGGGACTTGGAAGGATTTCCGTGTTTATATTGAATTATAGTTTTCTATAGACGTTTATAGCGCAGCCTTCCGTAAAAGGTCTTGTCGAAGGGCAATGCCGGCAGACATCAGGCCAGAACCGCGGCGCGGTGTTTGTATTCAACCTAGGCTTGTGGCAGTCCAAAAGCCTGGGTGCCGTTGATTAAAGGGACCGGCACGCCATCGATCATGGGCAGACCCTGCTGGTGCGAGGGCAGCAGCAGCCACAAGGACGGCGTGTGGCCGGGGCGACCGGCAGCGGCTTCCATCTCGGTGACCAGTGGCATGAGCTAGTAACGCGCGAGCAGCCCGACGTTGGCCAGCAAGAGCGGGGCCTCGCTGTTTAACAGTTGAGGTTTTAACGTGGCGACGGTGCGTTGCACCAGGCGTTGCAGG
>JAYSZS010000150.1:0-4823 GCA_043737935.1 Propionivibrio sp.
TCCCAGCCCGTCGGCAATTATCCGGTCATCTTCAGCAATCAGAATTCGCATGACCCCTCTTCATTGGCTGGCGCACGTAAGGTTTTTGTAAGCCACCGCTTATAGCATACAATTGTTGTTCTCCTTTATGGCCAATGGAGTTTCGGCCTCGGCCTGAACTTGGGGGGTGCCTGAAACTGCACCGGGCGCTCCCCGCCATTTTTCCCGGACTTTTGCTTTATCTCCGGGACAGCCGACACCCCTCTTCCCGCCACATGCCTTGGCGCAACCGGAACATTGTGCCACTTTTTGTTTCGGCACAACATCCCGGACTTTTGCTTCAACCAGAAAAAAACCCCGGCATGGTAATCCCATGCCGGGGTTTTTGGCGAGCGGTCCTGCGCAAACAGGCCGTATCTGCCTGTTGCTTACATGCCCATATCCATGCCGCCCATGCCACCCATGCCACCCATGCCGCCAGGCATACCGCCCATGGCCGGCTTGTCTTCGGCCAGTTCGGCAACCATGCAGTCGGTGGTCAGCATCAGGCCGGCGATCGAGGCTGCATTTTGCAGCGCGGTACGCGTTACCTTGGTCGGATCCAGCACACCCATTTCGACCATATCACCATACTGGCCAGTGGCCGCGTTGTAACCGTAGTTGCCCTTGCCATTAACCACCTCATTGACCACCACTGAGGGCTCTTCGCCCGCGTTGGCCACGATTTCACGGAGGGGCTGCTCCATGGCACGCAGGACAATCTTGATACCGGCGTCCTGGTCATGGTTATCACCCTTGAGCGAAGCCAGCGCCAGTCGGGCACGTAACAGCGCCACACCGCCGCCGGGGACGATGCCCTCTTCAACTGCTGCACGTGTTGCATGCAGGGCATCTTCGACGCGCGCCTTCTTCTCTTTCATTTCAACTTCGGTTGCTGCACCGACCTTGATCAAAGCAACACCGCCGGCCAGCTTGGCGACGCGTTCCTGCAGCTTCTCGCTGTCGTAGTCGCTGGTCGATGTTTCGATCTGGGCGCGAATCTGCTTGACGCGCGCTTCGATGTTGGCGGCAACGCCGGCACCGTCGATCAGCGTGGTGTTTTCCTTGCCGATCTCGATCCGCTTGGCCTGGCCGAGTTCAGCCAGCGTGGCCTTCTCAAGGGTCAGGCCGACTTCTTCAGCGATGACCTGGCCACCGGTCAGGACGGCGATGTCTTCGAGCATCGCCTTGCGCCGGTCACCGAAGCCCGGTGCCTTGACAGCACAGGTTTTCAGGATGCCACGGATGTTATTGACCACCAGAGTGGCCAGTGCTTCACCGTCGACATCTTCGGCAACAATCAGCAGCGGACGCCCGGCTTTGGCAACTTGCTCGAGCACCGGCAGCAGATCGCGGATGTTGGAGATCTTCTTGTCGTAGATCAGAACATACGGATTGTCCAGAATGGCGCTCTGCTTTTCCGGATTGTTGATGAAATAGGGACTAAGGTAGCCGCGGTCGAATTGCATGCCTTCGACGACGTCGAGTTCGTTGTTCAGCGACTTGCCGTCTTCAACGGTAATGACGCCTTCCTTGCCGACCTTGTCCATGGCACGGGCAATGATTTCGCCGATGTCGGCGTCGGCATTGGCGGAGATCGAACCAACCTGGGCGATTTCCTTGTTCGTCGAGCACGGCTTGGAAAGCTTCTTCAGTTCTTCGATGGTGGCGATTACCGCCTTGTCGATGCCGCGCTTGAGGTCCATCGGGTTCATTCCGGCGGCAACGTACTTCATGCCTTCGCGAACGATCGACTGCGCCAGCACGGTGGCGGTGGTGGTGCCATCACCGGCGATGTCGGAGGTCTTGGAAGCCACTTCCTTGACCATCTGCGCGCCCATGTTGGCGAACTTGTCCTTCAGCTCGATTTCCTTGGCGACGGAAACACCGTCCTTGGTCACGGTCGGGGCGCCGTACGAGCGCTCCAGAACAACGTTGCGACCTTTCGGGCCGAGGGTGATCTTGACCGCGTCGGCCAGAATGTTCACGCCTTCGACCATGCGGGCGCGGGCGGAATCGCCAAATTTAACGTCTTTTGCTGCCATTGAGATACTCCTAATAATTCGGTAGTGGGGTGAATCCGGATCGTATTACCTGGGGCGTTATACGCTCAGGCTTCGACGACGCCCATGATGTCTTCTTCGCGCATGACCAGCAGTTCCTCGCCATCGACCTTGACGGTCTGGCCGGAGTATTTGCCGAACAGGATGCGGTCGCCGACCTTGACGTCGAGAACCACGTGTTTACCATTCTCGTCGCGCTTGCCTGGGCCAACGGACAGCACCTCGCCTTGATCAGGCTTTTCGGCAGCGGCATCGGGAATGACAATACCTGAGGCCGTTTTACGCTCCTCTTCGAGGCGTTTGACGATCACGCGATCATGTAAGGGACGGATTTTCATTCAGTTTCTCCTAGGGTTTATAACAAGTAACATTAACTGACCAATATCCACAACGGCGAACAGAGCGCACGCCGACTGCGTTATTAGCACTCACGTCTAGCGAGTGCTAATAATAAGGGCGAATGATCGGAATTTCAAGACTCAACTCGAGAAAATTGGCAAAAAAAATGCCTTTGCAGGCCGAGACTTTAATTCGCTGGGTTGTGCAGGGCGGCACAGGAGAGTTTAATGAAGCTGGAAATGTCGAAAGTCCGCAACAGGGACGTGCTCCGGTCATCCGGGGCAATCCGGCAGCCGACAAAGAAAAACGGCCCGGAAGCTTACACTCCCGAGCCGTAGTGCCAATCAGTCGGCTGTTGCTTGTTTTAGTGACCCGATGAACTGCTGGAACCGAGACCGGTTTCCGAACGAATCTTCTGCGCCGGATACAGCGAACGTTCAAGCTGGGCCTGCTTGCTGTTGTCCATCTTGGAAACCAGATAGATGGTCAGGAAGGCAGCGCTCATCGAGAACAGTCCGGGCGAAGAGTAGGGGAACCAGGCGCTGCCCTTCGGATTCATGAGCACGGTTTCCCACACCGAAGCCGAGGCGATGGTCAAGCCGACCGAACTGACCAGACCAACGATCCCGCCGGTCACCGCGCCCTTGGTCGTGCAATCCTTCCACAATACGGACATGAAGAGGATCGGGAAGTTGGCCGAGCAGGCGATGGCGAAGGCCAGCATCACCATGTAGGCGACGTTTTCCTTCTCGAAGGCGATACCAAGGACCACCGCGAGGATGCCGAGACAGATCGTGGTGATCTTGGAAACACGCAGCTCGTGAGCGGAGTCGGACTGCCCCTTCTTGATCACTGTCGCGTACAGATCGTGCGACACCGCAGAAGCACCGGACAACGTCAAACCGGCCACCACCGCCAGAATTGTGGCGAAGGCCACGGCGGAGATAAAGCCGAGGAAGAGGTTGCCGCCGACCGCGTTGGACAGGTGGATAGCAGCCATGTTGCCGCCGCCCTTCAGGCCCTTGGCCAGATCGCCATCGACGTAGTAGGCACCCGGATCCTGCGTGAGCAGCACGATAGCGCCAAAACCGATGATGAAGGTCAGGATGTAGAAGTAACCGATCCAGGTTGTCGCCCAACCCACCGACTTGCGCGCTTCCCTGGCGCTCGGCACGGTGAAGAAACGCATCAGGATGTGCGGCAGACCAGCAGTACCGAACATCAGCGTTATGCCAACCGAGATGGCCGAGATCGGATCCTTGATCAGCGCACCCGGCCCCATGATGGCATCGTGCTTGCTGTGGATTTCAACGGCCTTGGTGAACAGTGCCTCGGGGTTGAAGTTGAACTGATAAAGCACGGCCAGCGCCATGAAGGTTGCGCCAGAAAGCAGCATGACGGCCTTGATGATCTGCACCCAGGTGGTTGCCGTCATGCCGCCAAACAACACGTAGCACATCATCAGCACGCCGACGATCATCACCGCGTATTGATACTCCAGGCCAAACAGCACCTTGATAAGCTGACCGGCACCGACCATCTGCGCGATCATGTAGAACGCCACAACGACCAGCGTACCGCACGCCGTGAAAATCCGCGTTGGCGTCTGCGCAAAGCGGTAGGACGCGACATCGGCAAAGGTAAATTTGCCTAGATTGCGCAAACGCTCGGCCATCAGGAAGGTGAGCACCGGCCAGCCGACCAGCCAGCCGATCGAGAAGATCAGACCATCAAAGCCGTTGCCGAACACCAGACCGGATATGCCGAGGAAAGACGCGGCCGACATGTAGTCGCCGGCGATCGCCAGACCGTTCTGGAAACCGGTAATGCCGCCCCCGGCGGTGTAGAAGTCAGCCGCCGTTTTGGTTTTATTGGCCGCCCACTTGGTAATGACCAGGGTAATCGCCACGAAAATTCCGAACATGGCGATGGCGACCCAGTTGGTGGCCTGTTTGGCTGTTTGCCCGAGATCGGCGCCCGCCGCCATGGCTGTGCCGGCGACCAGCAAGCCGAGCAGGAGCACCAGGCTGTTACGTATAGGGTTGATCATTTCTGGTTTGCCTCCTTGATGATTTCGGAATTCAGCGGGTCGAAAACGGCGTTGGCATGACGAACGTAGATGTTGGTCAGTATGATAGTGATCAGGATCACCCCGATGCCCATCGGGATGCCAATCGAAGTGGTCCAGCCTTCTCCAATCTTGGTCGCCAGAAAAGGCTTGTTGTAAGCAATCAGCAGGATGTAGCCGTAATAAAAGAACATGGCAAAAAATGTCATGATGATACTGTATCTTCTGCGCATGCTGACCAGCTTGTGGTACTTCGGGTTCGCTTCGACCCGTGCTGCCAAGTCGTCAACCATCTTTGTCTCCTCAGGAAAAAAGTTATTTTCTAGCCGATACTA
>JAYSZS010000151.1:0-1954 GCA_043737935.1 Propionivibrio sp.
TGTGTGGCTCTATCCGCTGGTACCCAATACTCTCGTCGGTCTAATCGCTGAACTGGTATCTGGCATCCTTGTTTTTTTGTACGGTTGGGCTTGCGTCAGTGCGATTAATTGGCTCCTGGCATCCAGCCGCTTTGCAATCTTGAGCAAGGCGACGGCGGTACTAATTGCGCTCTCACTGGGTGTTGGGATTTTTACTGCTGCATATTTCGCTCGGGATTTCGTGCTTCGCAACTTCAACTATTGACGTCGCAACGAATTCGTACCTACTGCTATCGGCCATTACCAGAAGTTGGCGAGCGCCCCTCAGTTTTCTCAATAGCGGTCGTTTACCCTGCTGGTTCAAAGTTACATAATGGTGGCGTCTGACCGGTCGTTCGCGGTACGCTGCGCGGCTATTTGATGCCTAATAACGTGCCAGATTGGTGACGACAACCCCTTTGGGCGCGAACAACGGATGGGGATTTTTTAAAAATGGCGGGTTTCGGTCTGGCACTATCTATGCAGAGCGAACCAGGAGAATTGCATGATAAAGAATATCGCCGCGATATTGTTTTCAGCAGGCGTTGGTTTGACTCATTTGCCAATGGAAGCGCGAACGCAATCACCAACCCAGCCGCAAACATCGCTAGCACCAGCATCGCCGAGTGCAACGAGTCCGTTGACTGCGGCCGAGCCCGCCCCGGCCAAGCCGACAGCCAGCGGCAAAATGGACCCGGTAGCGGCGACGCAGACATTCATGAACCGCCTGCAAGGCGAAGTTCGCGCCAAGGGGGATGGGTATACCGAAGGCGGCTACTGGTTGATGCTGTGGAATCTCGTTTACGCACTGGTCGTCATGTGGTTCCTGCTGTCTTCGCGCATTTCCTCGCGTATCCGTGATTTTGCCGAGCGGCGCGCCCAACTCGAGCATTCGCAAACGGTGCTCTACGTGCTGGCCTTTGTGCCGCTGGTGGCGCTGCTGGTTTTTCCATTGACGTTTTATGAAGGCTTCTACCGCGCGCATCAGTACGGCCTGTCCAATCTTTCCTTCCCACAGTGGTTGGTTGAGAAGGGTCTCGGTTTGGTGGCGGAGATGGTGGTCGCCGTAATCATCTGGACCAGCGCGTGCGCGATTCTTCGGCGGCTGCCACAAACCTGGTGGGCGTGGGGAACGCTCACTGGGGGCATGTTCATCGTGTTTTTGCTCATGGCGGTACCGGTGCTTATCGACCCCCTGTTCAACACCTACAAGCCTTTGCCGGCAGGGCCGATTCGCGACGACATCCTGTCGATGGCACGCGCAAATGGCATACCGGCGGAAAACGTCTATCACTACGATGGCTCCAGACAGACCAAGCTCATCGGTGCCAACGTCAGCGGACTGTTCGGCACGACCCGGATTACACTGAGTGACAATTTGCTCAACGGAGCCACGCCAGCGGAAATCCGCGCAGTGGTGGCGCATGAAATGGGGCATTACGTGTTGAATCACGGCCTCAAGCATGCGATATCGTTCACGCTGGTGTTGCTGGGTGGGCTGCTCTTTATCAAGTTCAGCCTGGCGTGGGTCTTGTCACGATTCGGTGGTCGTTTTGGGGTGAGGGGAATCTCTGACCCGGCGGGCATACCGCTATTGCTCGCACTGGCTTTGATTTATATCTTTCTGGCGACACCGGTCGTCTACACCATTGTCCGCACAGCAGAAACTGAGGCTGACTTGTTTGGATTGAACGCGGCGCGCGAGCCGGACGGTTTTGCTGAAGTGATTTTCAAGTCGGCAGAGGCGCGCAAACTCGAACCCGGTCCGGTGGAGGAATTCATGCTGTTCCACCACCCCAGCGGATACAACCGCATCCTCGCCGCCATGCGCTGGAAGACGGAGAACATGAAGTAGGTTTGATCTGGACAAATTGTATCGAGTTGAACCCAGTCCGCGCGAGGATGGTGGCGCATCCGACACACAGGCGTTTTCACG
>JAYSZS010000152.1:0-4789 GCA_043737935.1 Propionivibrio sp.
TGCTTCATCGTCTTAACCCCCGTGATCGATCCCATTTCTTTGATGACATGACTAAAAGATCGTTCACTTCTTTTGCTACTTATTCAGTGTTTCCCTAGCCTTTGAAGTGCACCTGGAGCGGACAACCAATGCATAAACTAGCGCTGCGCAACATCCTGCGCCACAAACTCCGGACGGCAATGACTCTGGCGGTAATCGTTCTCGGCATCGTCGGCATGATCCTCAGCGGCGGTTTCGTCCAGGATATGCTGTTACAACTGGGTGAGGCCTTGATCCACTCCCAGTCCGGCCATTTGCAGGTTTATAAAGCCGGATATTTTGCCAAGGGCGGGCGTAGTCCGGAGCAATACCTTATCGAGCGGCCAGAGGTTCTGCAGCAGTCGCTTGCGCAACTACCTCAGGTCGATGACGTCATGCTGAGGATCAATTTCTCGGGCCTCCTGAGCAATGGCAAAAGTGACTGGCCGATCATCGGCGAAGGTGTGGAACCGGACAAGGAGGCGCGGCTCGGCACCCATCTCAAATTCACCTCAGGCCGTCAACTCGACTCCTCAGACCCCAATGGCATACTGATCGGCCAGGGCGTGGCCGAGACCTTGAAACTCAAACCGGGCGACACCGTGACTATGCTCCTCAATACGTCAGAAGGGGCTTTGAATACGCAGGAATTCCGGGTGGTTGGCATCTTCCAGAGTTTTTCCCAGGATTTTGACGCCCGTGCTGTGCGTATCCCGTTGGCGGCAGCCCAGGAATTGATCGGCAGCCCCGGCGCCAACAGTGCGGTGGTCTCGTTGAAGGCGACCGGCGACACGCAACACGTGGCCGACTCGCTTCGCGAATCGCTTGGGAAGCAGCAGCTGGAGATCAAGACGTGGGAAGAGCTCAATGACTTTTACGCAAGCGCGGTAGCACTCTATGAACGTCAGTTCGGTGTGCTGCAGGGCATCATACTGATGATGGTTCTGTTGAGCGTGGGCAACAGCGTGAACATGAGTGTATTTGAACGCCTGGGCGAGTTCGGAACGATGATGGCGCTGGGCAACAACAGACTGTCGATATTCAAAATGGTCGTCATGGAAAATGCCCTGCTGGGAATTGTTGGCGCCATTCTGGGCATTGTCATCGGAACGGCACTGGCCCTGGCGATTTCCGCCATCGGTATTCCCATGCCGCCTCCCCCCAACGCCAATGTGGGCTATACGGCACGGATTCAGGTCGTGCCCTCGGTCCTGGCGATGGCTTTTGCGGTTGGCTTTTTGGCGACGGTGTTGGCCGCGCTGTTTCCCGCCAGCCGGGTGGTCAGAACGCCCATTGTCAATGCCCTGCGTCAAAACTATTGAGAATGTTTAGCCAGACGGAAATCGTCGACAGCGGCAAGCACCGGTCGCCGCATGGGGTGCTCGCTGGCCGTATTTCTGAGAGGGCGTAGAGACATCCGATGTCCTGTCGCGAGGGGTGTGAAGTGCACCTCGGACGGGATGATCATCGCGAAGCTGGAAAGATCTAGGCAAACTGGTGTCGGTTTTTTTTACACCAGTCGATTCGCGTCACGGCCAAGAGCACGTGGAAAAATGGATAACTTTATGTTTTAACACTTTATTATCTTTTAATTTTTGGTGATAGAACGAAACTTGCTTTCATAATCTAGTTTGGCGTAGCTCTGCCACTCAGCGCTCAGTGCCACCGGTAGCGGCTAGTCTCCCTCTTAATCAAGAGTGCGATTAGCCAGCCATTGGCCCACACGGCAAAAGATAATTTTTTTAGCACCACTACGGAGGATCCGGCTCAATGAAAACCTTTTTTGCACGAGCGATGGCTTGCGTCGCACTGGTCACACTGTTGCTGCCAATTTCGGCGGCAGCCGCCTTCAACAAGATGTACGTGTTCGGCGACAGTTTGTCGGACAGCGGCAACGCCTACCAAATTGTTCTGAACGATCCTACTACTTCCGGAATAGTGTTTCCGCCACCCCCGAACAATCAGCGCAACAGCAACGGCCTGGTTGCAGTCGAATATCTGGCCCAGCACCTCGGGATCCCGCTACAGCCTTCATACACCGGGGGCACCAATTACGCCGTATCCGGCGCGATGACCGGTCCGCGGTCGGATGGAACCATAACCACCGAGAACTACGCGTACGCCTTCTATGGGAGGGCTTTTGGCACCAGCGCACTACAGCTTGGCACCGGCCTACTCAGCCAGGTAAGCCAGTTCATGAGCCCACCAGGACCACCGATCTTTGATCCATCCTCGACCCTCTTTGTTGTGTGGGCTGGAGCGAACGACTTTTTCTTCGACCCGAGCGAAGCGACGCTTATTTCTTCCGTAAACAATATTGCGCAGGCGATTACGGATCTCGCCGGTTCGGGCGCGCGCAGGTTCCTACTGCCTGGCTTGCCCGATCTTTCGCTCACCCCAGGGATCATGGAAGCAGAAGCGGCCTACCCCAATACGGGTATCGCAACGGGCTACCACGACCTTTCGCTCGGTTTCAACGTCGCGCTGAATGCCATGATTCCGCTTCTGGAGTTAGCAATACCCGATCTGGATATCACCTATTTCGACGTCGATGCAGCGCTACAACGGGTATTGATCAATCCGAATGCATACGGCATCACCAACACCAACGAAGGATGCCTCGTCTTCGACCCTACATTGTTGAACCCTGTAGTATCGACATGCAGCAATCCGAATGAATATCTGTTCTGGGATTCGGTGCATCCTACCGACAGGATTCACCATATTCTCGGGGATCAGTTCGCGGCGGCCATACCCGAGCCGGAAACTCTCGTCATCGTGGCTCTGGGACTCGTCATACTGGCTGCATTCAGGCGACGTGCAGCCCTGGCTGTGAGCCACCAAGGGTAAATTTGTTCTAACCGATAAACGAACTGGATTCCTGGTCAAGGCCGGAATGACGAAGAAGCCTGACCTCGGGCAACAATATATGGGTGATTAAGCGCCAGAACAAATTTACCGCAAGGAACCACCTTCTGGCCAAAAACACCGCTACTTAAAAGTGCATACCCATTGAATAAACCGGGATCCGTACGCGAAAAAATCCGAATCTGGCGAATAAAGGCACCCAGTCTTCACTGGTTATATCGCCGCATCCCCAGATGCAGTAACTTGGCGTCCTCGACTGCACTCATGTCGGCTTTCGTTAAGGTACCCAGCGGGTTCTTCAGTCGCGCTTTATCTGCCGCCATGATCTGTGATCAGCCTTCGCTTTATTCGGCTTGTCAGCGAGCATCACCATCGCCTCGCCAGGATATTGGCGTGCTACATTGCTGGTCAATAACACAACGACGACTCGCGACAAATTACGGTTAGCGACGTCGTTACTGACAATGACGGCTGGACGCGTCTTGCGGATTTCGCCACCCAAAGCCGGATCAAACCATCCACCACACTTCACCGCGTTTCATTCGCCATGTCTCCGGAAAGTGCATTTATCCATTCCCTCGCCTCAACTTCACGCTCCTTGTCGGTGGACATTGCCAGATATCCTTCATCCGATACGTAAGGCCGCACCAGGTTTTCAATGAACAGGCTGATTTTTCCCCGACCGACGATCCGGTACAAACCCTCGTAAATGGTCTCATCTATTGAGAAGGTCAACTTTTTTTGCACATGATATTTCCTTACGTGTAACGTATTACATAAACATTTCACCCATTGAGCAAGCCCAATGAGCAACAAAAATTGAGTGCATTCATTAGCAGGTGAAACGAAACAACGTCGACCAACATCGCCAGCGGAAAGCCCAGTCCCGGCGGTGGCGCACCGCTTGGGGGGCAGCTCCAGTGGCAATGGTTTTTTCAATTTCAAATCAGATTTTTAAGAAATCAAAGGTGAGTTTAAAGGGGCTCCTTTCGGGCTAAAGTTAGTGCCCTGGCACAGAGTCGTTACCCGATTGTCTGCACATGCGGATAATCACGAATCTTGTCATCCTCGGTGGCGAAGGGGCTGCAAACTTCCGGGCAGTCGCCGCAATGATTCTATTAGGCCCTGCCAGAGAGCCACTGCACTGGCATGTGCGATTGACATACTGAAAGTAACGCCGGCCCATATCCTGTATCCAGCCCGCTGTGCAGAGCATTTAACTTTCTGGCGAATTCCACAAAATACAAATCAAGTGACATCCAGACTGAACGCTATCTTCTGACCTGCATGCGTAACATCGAACTGAAGCTGGCACTGCGTCAATTTGGTAAAGGCTTAGGACGAGTATCTGGTGCTCGGGGCTGGAATCTGGCCTGGAGGCTTTTCGCGAATTATTTATCACCGAATTCGACAACCCTGTCTGGCCATAAACCCGCAGCACCATGCAACAGGGCGTGCTGGCTAGTGATAGTTGATTTTCGAGGTCATTGACTACCGATTGGGGCAAGCCGTCACCGCACAACCACGAGGTTATCCGCGCAAAGAGTGCCATTCGGAACCAACAAGGGGGTCAATCAACTCGTATTTAAAATCACTACTGTCCGGTTAAACAAGGAGGCAAATCGCTGAAAGCCATGAATGGCAGTGGATTCAGCCTGGAAAAGCGGGGTGTCGATTTGAACGTCAAAATACACATCCGAAAAAATTCCGGGGTAACTACACCCGGAGCCGCTCATGAACACCGGCAAGACGCTGTCCGCCCTACTGATGGATTTTCTGCCTTGGAGCACATTTACCCGCATCGTCGAGATCAAACGCTCGACGCTGGCCGACGCCAACGAAACTCGGGATTGGCGCATCTACGCCGAATTCGCTCAACATCTTATTGCACAAGCCAGGGCGC
>JAYSZS010000153.1:0-4763 GCA_043737935.1 Propionivibrio sp.
TTGCCATCAAGTCGCAGCGACCACGGAAATTCACGAATTTACGAAGCCGACCCACTGCGGTCAGTCGCCATCCTGCTCATTGCAGCGTCGGCTCCACCCCCCTAAGGTAACATACATCCAGCCTGACTACCCATCTCCGACGCGTTCCGCTACGAGGCTGCCGAAGAACTGGTTCGCGACATCAATGGCAAAAGCCGCTTCAAGGCAGCCCTGACTCCCATGCTCGGGGTTCTGCCCAGCTACACCGCGCTTGGCATGGCGTCCCTGTTGCCTCACCACACGCTGTCCTACAAGCTGAACGCCAACCTCGACGTGATGGCCGATGACGCAGCGGTTTCCACGCTTGAGCAACGCAGCGCATATCTGGGCAAATATCAGGGCGTTGCCGTCAAGGCCGATGAACTGCTTTCCATGGGCAAGGACAAAGGCCGGGAATTTGTACGCGACCACCGGGTGATCTATGTCTATCACGACAAGATCGACATGCTCGGGGACAAGCAAGGCTCGGAGGGGCAGACCTTCGACGCCGTTGCGCAGACGCTGACGGAGCTGAATCAGCTCGCGACCTTCATCGTCAATAGCCTCAATGGATCGCTGGTATTGATGACGGCCGATCACGGCTTTCTCTACCAGGAATCGGTGCTCGACGAGGCGGATAAATCCACGCTCGGTGACAAGCCTGAGGGAACGCTGCGAGCGAAGAAACGCTACCTACTAGGCCAAGGGATCGGCGAGAGCAGCAAGGCATGGTGCGGCAACACGGCAGTCACGGCGGGGACGACAGCGGGTGAAGGCAGCATGGATTTCTGGGTGCCCAAAGGAGCCGCCCGGTTTCACTTTGCCGGCGGCGCACGCTTTGTTCATGGCAGCGCCATGCCGCAGGAGATCGTGATTCCGGTGATCACCCTGCGCGAGAGTGAAAACCAGTCTGCCAAAACACGCGCTGTGGAATTCAGCTTGCTGGGCTCGTCGAACAAGGTGGTCACCAACAAGCAGCGCTTCGAATTCATCCAGACTGAACCCGTTTCGGAACGGGTATTGGCAAGATCGGTGCTGGTCTCTCTGCGTGACGGGGAGAGCATGATCAGCGACGAACAGTCGGTGACATTCGACAGCAGTTCCGGACTGATGGACGAACGCAAGCGCTCGGTGATCCTGACCATCAAATCCGGTCAATACGACAAGACCAAAGACCATTTCCTGATTGCTCGCGATACCCAAACCAAGGTCGAAGTGATCCGGATTCCGCTCAAGGTGGATCTGGCCTTCGCCAACGACTTCTAAGACCGATCATGACTGAACAACTCCCTAAGAACGACACCAATCTTGATACCCTGCTGAATCGGCAATTCGGTGGAAAGGTGGTGCGCAAGGACCTGACCAAGCTCATCAAGGAAGGGGCCAACGTTCCGGTCTATGTCCTTGAGTATCTGCTCGGGATGTACTGTGCGTCCGATGATCAGGCGACCATCGATTCCGGACTGGTCAATGTAAAGCGGATTCTCACCGAGAACTACGTTCGGCCCGACGAAGCGGAGAAGGTCAAATCGAAGATCCGCGAGAGCGGCAGCTATAAGGTCATCGACAAGGTGACGGTCAAGCTGAATGAAAAGCGCGATGTCTATGAGGCGCTGCTATCCAATCTCGGGGTCAAGAATGCCGAGATTTCCGATGCCTATGTTCGTCAGTTTGAAAAGCTGGTGGTTGGCGGTATCTGGTGCATTGTGACGCTTCAGTATCGATTCGAGGAGAACCAGAAGGGCTCGCCATTCCTGGTCACGGACCTCAAGCCGATCCAGATGCCCAACATGGACATGCAAGGGCTGTTTGAAGGGCGCAAGGCATTCACGGAAGCGCTTTGGATTGACGCACTGATCCGTTCAACCGGGATGGAGCCGTCCTGCTTCAAGGATCGGGTGAAGTGGCATTTGCTCGCCCGGATGATTCCGCTAGTCGAGAACAACTACAACTTCTGCGAACTTGGCCCACGCGGCACAGGCAAGAGCCACATCTACAAGGAGATCAGCCCGAACAGCATTCTGATCTCGGGTGGGCAGACCACTGTCGCCAACCTCTTCTACAACATGGCGGCGCGCAAGGTTGGCCTGGTCGGCCTATGGGACGTGGTTGCCTTCGATGAAGTGGCCGGAATCAACTTCAAGGATCACGACGGCGTCCAGATCATGAAGGACTTCATGGCCAGCGGATCATTCTCACGGGGACGTGAGGCGATAAGCGCGAATGCAGCGATGGTCTTTGTCGGCAACCTCCCGCAAGGACAGTCTGTCGAGTCGCTGGTGAGGACCAGTCATCTTTTCAGCCCATTCCCTGAGGTGATGATCGACTCGGCATTCTTCGACCGCTTCCACGCCTATGTGCCCGGCTGGGAGATCCCGAAAATGCGCCCGGAGTTTTTCACGAACCAGTATGGGCTGATCGTCGATTACCTGGCGGAGTACCTGCGCGAAATGCGCAAGTACAACTTTGCCGATGCCATCGACAAGTGGTTCAAGCTCGGCAATAACCTAAATCAGCGCGACACCATTGCCGTGCGCCGGACGGTGTCGGGCCTTCTGAAATTGATCTGTCCCGCCGGTGATTACGACAAGGAGATCGTGCAGAAGTGTCTTGAGTACGCGCTGGAAGTTCGGCGGCGCGTAAAGGAGCAACTCAAGAAGATCGGCGGCATGGAGTTCTACGACGTCCACTTCTCTTACATCAATCTTGAGGATAGCCAGGAGCGTTTTGTTTCCGTTCCTGAGCAATCGAGTGGTGCGTTGATTCCGGATGGCCGCCTCGCGCCGGGAGCACTGCATACGATCAGCATGGGCACATCCGAAATGCCGGGCATCTACCGCCTCGAAATTCAAACCATTGCTGGCGCTGGAAAAGTATCTGCCTCGGGTGCTGCACCACGCGAACCGGTGCGAGTTGCCTTCGACTATTTCAAAGCCAATTCTTCGCGAGTCAGTGCATCAATCAAGCCAAGCGAATACGATTTCCACCTTCAACTTGTCGAGTTACAGAATGCCGGGGCGCCTCAGTCATTCACACTCGCCAGCTTCATTGCACTGTGCTCGGCCGGGCTGGGCCGCCCAATTCAGTCGCAGATGGCGATCATGGGTGATATGAGCCTGGGGGGAACTGTGGTGCAGGTGCGCAATCTTGCGGAAAGTTTGCAGGTTGCTTTCGATGCGGGCGCCAAGAAAATACTGCTGCCGATGTCGTCTGTCGGAGACATACCGTCGGTTCCTGGCGAGTTGTTCGCCAAGTTCCAAACAAGTTTCTATTCAGATCCAGTGGATGCGGTATTCAAGGCGATTGGAGTTGAGTGATGTGTACTTAAGCACCCTGTCAACGGCCCGGATGTCTGCAATACTTGGCAGAGCCGACGTTCAGCAGCGGAGAAAGTTTGCCTCACCACTGTCCGTTGATGGCCGGTACTGAATGCGATGGTCCCGCAAAATAATTAAATTTTCGAAACGCTGCGGGGCCGACGTTGGCAAATGACGACCTCTAAATTTTCCCAATGTTGGCAATTGCGGCGAACGACCTACAGCGACGCAAAGCGACCTGGCGCCTTTACATCAGGAGCACGTCGTCGGCGAATCACGTAAAAAAACGACTGCGCAGAACGAAGTACGCGCCACGATCATCGACGAGCTAAGAGTTCAGGTACGATGATTTTGCTGTCGCGGGAAATTTACAGGAGTTTTCTTACATCTCGGTCGTGACTTGCCGGTGGCCGGGCGTATGTTCTGACAGCAACTGTCAGATCGAATCCAAATCTCTGCCGATTATTCTATCGCGCCGTGGAGTAATTCGATAGTCCACGCAACACCGAAACCTGTGACGTCGCTTCCAACCGCCCCGAGTCCGCCAGTGCGACTGCTGGCGGAAAGATCCATGTGAATCCATGGACGATCGTCGAGAAATTTTGATAGAAACCGCGCGGCGAGAATGTGGTCGGCATTACCGTCGTCGGTGCACTGCTTGACGTCGGCGATCTTGCTGTCCAGCGCGGCGTCGTAGTCCGCGTCGAGAGGGAATGCGGTCACCCGTTCGCCGCTGCGATCGCCGGCGTCGATCGCGCGCGTTTGCCATTGCGGCCGGTTGGCGAAAATGCCGCTTCTGCGCGACCCGAGCGCGACATGCATGCTGCCGGTCAGCGTTGCGTAATCGACGATGAGATCCGGTTTCGCGCGCGAGGCAAGCGTAAGCGTGTCGGCTAAGACCATGCGGCCTTCGGCATCGGTGTGAACGATTTCGATGGTCGTACCGTTCAGTGCGCTGACGACGTCGTTTTGTTTGTAGGCGTTTGGGCCGATGTGGTTCTGCGCAATGGCAAGCCAACAGTCAATATTCACACGTAGTTTCAAGGTGGATGCCGCGAGAAGCGCACCCAGAGCCACTGCCGAGCCATTCATATCTTCGTGCATGCCGTACATATACTTCGCCGGCTTGAGATTGTGGCCGCCGGTATCGAAGCAAATTCCCTTGCCAACAAGCGCAATGGTTTGCTTGGCATTTTTTGCGCGATAGCCCAGGCGCACGATTGCAGCGTCATCCTCGGCGCTGCCTTGTGCGACGGCGACAAATGCCCCAGCCCCAAGTTTACGAAGTTTTTTCATGTCGTAAACCTCGTGGGTCCAACCTTGTTCCTTGGCCAGCGCGGCAATGCGTTTTCGATATTGCGCCGGGGGAAGTTCGTTCGGCGGCAGCATGGTCAAGGATCGCGTCAGGGTGTTGCCGCTGGCAATCGC
>JAYSZS010000154.1:0-10548 GCA_043737935.1 Propionivibrio sp.
TGTCCGCAAGCGGTCCGCCATGCGCGCCAGCGTCGCGCTGAAAATCTTTTCGGCGCCGCGATAAGTCACGATCGTTCCCATCTCCCCGGTGAGCTCACCGAGATCGCCCACGAAAAAGCGCTTATGCTCCCAATCCAGGCAGGCCGGCTGGAGGAAAGAGGTACCGTTGAAATACGCACCCACACCGACCTCCACGCCGGACAAATGCTCCATCAGTACGAAATCGGGCTTGCCAGGTCCCTGCCATTGCGAGCGATACAAGGACAGCAGCGCGAGCATGTCCGACCCATCATCGAGTTCACCCACATAGTTGCGAGTGCGCAGCGCGTCGCCCCCGTTGCTCTTGAATACATAGCGGCGGCGTGTAGTGCGAACGAACTCAATGGCTTCGCCGAAGTCGGCGTAGCTGTACGTCCGTGCAATGCACAGGCCGAGGCTGCGCAGCGCATCCTGGCCGAATTGGCGGTCGCACTCCAGCCGGTCGCCATAGTCACTGCCGCCGATGACCTGGTAGCCGTCGCGGCGCAACTGATCCTGCAGATCGCCCTTGACCGCCGATTCGAAAAGCACGATGCCGTCCGCGCCTGCTTCGCGTATCCACGGGAGTTCGGCACGCCAATCGGGCGTCAACTGCAGCATGCCGCCGTGCACGTCGCGAGCCTCCGGAAATTCGACGTATACCCGAACCTCGTTCCCGGCTGCGGCGAGACGATGATACAAAGCCGCGAGGTCGCAATATTCGCCGATTCCGAGAAATCTCATCGCGCAGCAGGGGCGGGATTATTCAGGCCAGGCCCGCTTTTCGTGACGACGAGCGCCACGGCCGCGATGCGCTCGACCTGCGAATACAAATACGCCGGAGTATCGAGTTCCTCGCCGAATACGTCCGGGTCGAGTTCCGCATAGTCATAGCGGATATTCGGGGTTTGCACCGCGGAGGCTATGGATTCCCAGAATGTGTCGCGACCATCGACGATGGGGGAACCGGTATAAAGAATCAGCGTGCCGTGCTCAGTCAGGCGCGGCAGCCCTTCCACGACGATGCGGGTTGACAGGCCCGAACCCAGCTCGCCCCCGCCATGACGATAAAGCCGGGCACCCGGATCGAGCAAATACGGCGGATTGGCAACAATGAGATCGACGGGCTGATCGATTACTTCAAAAAGGTCACCCTGACGAAAACTGGTGTTCTGCGTTGCCGCGAGTTTTGCGTTGACGCGGGCATAGCTCAGTGCAGCCGCATTGATGTCGGTAAAGATGACCTGCGCGGCCACATGCTTCAGCGTTTTCGCGGCAATGATGCCGCCTACGCCGCTGCCGCATCCAATATCGACCATACAATCGACTTTGGCCCTGCACTGCGCCAAAGTGCGCTGTATCAGTGCCGCGAACCGATAGGTGTCGGGGCCGAAAAATACCGCATCGCCATGGATGGTCGGATAGGCGGAGTGCACGTAGAGCGAACCCTGGAGTGTGGAAAAGCGCACTTTGCTTCGTAAAAGTCTATCGCCGGATTCCAATACATCTCCATCGTCGAGCCACCTGAGAACGGGTTGCGGCAGTAGTGCCGGCGAAAACGGCCGGCTCCAGCCGAAGACGTCCTGCAGCGACTTAGCGACGCCAGGCCCCCAGCGGGTATTCACCCGCGCGTGTGTTGCCGGCGTGGGCGTCACAAAACGATACCCCTGCTGCAATAGCCATTGGCCCAGCATGAGCAGAGGGTCTTCAGTAGGCATTTTGAAGCCGAGCATGCAGCCAGCGGCAGTACCCCCCGCCCTGGTGTCAGGCAGTGCTGAATACTGCGCGAGCGCAGGAGTGTTCCACAACTCTATGCTGCGTACGAGCTTAAGCTGGTGCTCTGATAATGCTGCTTTCGTCATTGCAATCCCGTGAAAAATGAAACCGCCTTCTATGCTGAACCCTTTATCCGGGCTTCTCCGTACGCTGACGCACAATGTTCGACTTGAGTCTGTTTTAAACTTTGGCTGCGATTGGAAGATACGCAGAATAGAGGACTCAATGAAAAGCAAACAACTCGGAATCGGCAAGGGCTTTCGCGTTGCGCTGGGCACCTGCCGGTCGCAAGTGGCGGAGACCAGAGTTCGCGATCCCTTGCCCCCACACGCCCTGGCGTCTTGTGAACCTCATGGCATCCGCTGCCGATGACGAACGCATGGCGCTCCGGCGGCGTCGCGCTGAACGACGTACCGCACAGCGCGCCTAAAATCTCCTTCGTGCGAAGGCGATGCACGCCGCGCGGCTTGACGCTGAGCGCTTCGCCAATCGTCATAGCAGCTCCCCGGGTCGTGGCGTCAGTCGGTGATGAGACCAATCCCTCAATTTACGTTGGCTGCTCCGGCTGGTAATGCTGGCATTGGGCGCAGTCGTTTTATCCCGACGGGCACCCACCCAGCCTCTGGTTTGGCCACTATGCCAGCCACTTCAATACGGTCGAGCTCAACGCGCCTTTCTATTCATGGCCGACGCTGGCTACCGTTCGCGGCTGGATGCGCCAAAGCGATCGGCCCGACTTTACTTGCACTATCAAGGTCAATGAACTCATCACCTACATCAAACGCTTCGCGCGTACCGATGCGCTGGTCAAGGACTTCGGCCTGATCGCGGACCTGCTGGGCGACCGCTCCGGATGATTCCTGTTTCAGTTCCCTCCCAGTTTTCGTTACACGGCGTTGCGCCTGCACCGCATTCTTCGCCAGCTCGATCCGCGCCGCCGCAACGTCGTCGAGTTCCGCCATCCTGGCTGGTGGAATGAAAAGGTGTATGCCGCGTTTCGCGAAAGCGGGACTGTCTTCTGCTCGACCAGCGGTCCCCGCCTCCCGGACGAACTGATCAAAACCGCGAACGATGTATTCATCCGTTTTCACGGCACAACGCAGTGGTACCGTCACGATTACACCAAGGAGGAACTGGCCCGATGGGTGGCGCGCATCAAAGATAGCGGCGCACAACGCGTATGGGTCTATTTCAACAACGACCGCGAAGGCTATGCCATCAAGAACGCCCGTGAGATGCTCAGGCAGCTCAACCGCGCAGCGCTTTGGTAATATCCAATAGGACGCAAACTTTTTTAGCAGATTACGCTCTTGCTTGCTTTCTGCCATCCCTGCAAGGGCTTGCTGGTTTCCTTATCCCTCGGCATTCGATGCTCTTTGCCAACGCCTGCCAACGACCCAACTCACCGAGCACACACCGAGTTGTGCGGAATGCTATTGGGTATCTGATAGCCGTTTGGCAGCCGCCGTTATGCTCAACCCTGTTTCTGCCAACCTTACGGCTTGCGCACGAAATTCCGGCGTGTATTTTCCTTGCGGTATGCATTCTTTTTGCTTACTTCATTTGTTCCATTATACGAATCAGAAAACTCTATTTTTTCCGGCAGACGTCAGTCAACAATGTTGGCTAGCGCACAGACCCCAGGCGCCGAGTTGGGCAGTATTAAAGCTCTGTAAAGAATGGCGCGGTACCTGACCCGCACGACGATCGTTGCGACCGCGTGCCTCGGGGACTTCACAGGGTAAGTCTGACAATCTTTCGCGCCATGGATAGAGACGTCAAGCACCCCTAATCATCGAACAAGGAGAATGTCATGAAATTAAAACATTTATTAATCTTGGCAACAGCGTTTTTGATTACTATCGGGAACACCCACGCACAAGGAACCAAGGACAATCCACAAGCGCCCAGAGTTGAACCACATATGCAAAAAGTACTGGATGCGTTAACTGCGCTTGGCGGCAAACCGATTGAAACGCTAACGCCGGATGAGGCAAGGAAGCAACCGACGCCGGCTGATGCGGTATTGAAAGTCATGCAGGCCGGGGGGAAAAGCACCGTTCCGGACCCTGCGGTATCCAAGAGGAGCATGACGATCCCGGGTCCACGCGGCGACATACCGATCCATATCTTTACTCCGCAGGGCAAAGGCCCGTTTCCTGTGATGGTTTATTACCACGGCGGCGGCTTTGTAATTGCCGATACCAAGACCTACGAATCTTCACCACGCGCACTGGCTAAAGGCGCTCAAGCCATCATGGTAGCGGTCGATTACCATCAGGCGCCAGAATATAAGTTTCCGGCTGCGGCGGATGATGCCTATGCTGCGTACACTTGGGTGTTGCAGCATGCGGCTGGGATCAATGGCGATCCAAAACGTGTCGCGGTAGGGGGCGAAAGCGCGGGCGGAAATCTGGCGACAGTCGTCGCCATGATGGCTCACGATAAAAAGGCGACCATGCCACTGCATCAACTATTGGTTTATCCGGTAGTGAATAACGACTTCAATACGCCGTCGTATCAGCAAAACGCCCAGGCCAAACCGCTCAACAAGCCAATGATGGAATGGTTCTTCAAGCACTACTCGGCAACACTTAACGACGCCAACAATCCTTATGCAGTGCCTATGAAAGCGGCTTCACTCAAAGGTATGCCGCCGACAACCATCATTGCCGCAGAGATAGATCCCTTAACGTCCGAAGGTAAGGATTATGCGGCTCGGCTGAAAAGAGACGGCGTGAAAGTTACCTACAAGGAATACACCGGAGTGACCCATGAATTTTTCGGCATGGGTGCAGTGGTTCCCAAAGCCTTGGAAGCCGAGCAATTGGCATCGGACGAGCTTAAGAAGGCCTTCGCCGATCGGCGCTGACTGCTTTCCAGAAATTTCGGCTTCGGTTAGATTTTATCGGCATGTCGTTGGCATCACATGGGATTGTTACCATTGTTGCGGACTACCGGCTGTATCTGATGCGAATCCCGATTCCTTAGCCGACAGCGCCAAAGGTAGGATTGGCGCGGCGCGAGGCGCCTTATTTGAGTGGGGTCCTTAAGCGCCTTTACGTGATGGGGCACAGTTCGAGTGCATACAACGCCGCGATGCTCGTGCTCAATAGGTGCTGGCTCACCTCATTCTATCTTTGCCATTCGCAGTGGCCGGCTGGATGGTTTTGGCTAATCCTTACGACTTTTCCGATCACGAACTTGAAGGCACAACCGGTGTTTTACTAAGTCTCTCTGACCGAGTTGAACTACACGCGAGATCTTCTGAAATGGGTGTTAGGCATACTCTTTGCGGTTGCCGGCGCAAATCATTTTGTGCACCCCGCTTTCTATGTAAGTATCATGCCGGGGTATCTGCCGTGGCAAACCGCCCTGGTTTATGTGAGCGGCGTGTTTGAAGTGGGGCTCGGCCTGTTGCTTTTGCTTCGTCGCTTCGAGCGGCTTGCAGCGTGGGGCATCATCGCGCTGATCATTGCAGTCACTCCCGCTAACATACAGATGGCTATCCATCCGGGGTTGTATCCCGATTACACTTCGGTCGCGTTGTGGGCTCGCCTGCCTCTACAGGGGGTTCTGATCGCCTGGGCGTTCTGGTTTACGCGACCTCGCCGCAAAGAAAACCATATCCCTTAAAACCAGTCTCACCGCGCTACGATGTGGAAGTCGTGATAACGTATTAGGCCGGTCGTTATGAACCACAGACGCTACTTGATTTGAAAGTGTGATTCGATAGGAATTGCACTTTGCATCCGATGCATTTACTTACCAGGGGCTATTAAAGGCTACACAGGGTGCTATAAAAAATGAATGAACGAGTTGTGTCATTTAATGAGTTATGTGAATTGTTCCTCGATACGCTCGCGCAGATGTTCGCCTTTGCGAAAGGGGTTTTTGTCGTGCCCCACTCCCCCGTGCCGATATAAACTGAAGCACCTACCCTGAACGTTCAAATTATGGCGTGTGCGGACGCGGCGTCCTGCTACTTATCGCCAAGTATTCTAGCCAGGAAGCGAGACGCGCAATACGAACCACGACAGCTCAGCCGTTAGAACTGCAAGGGCGGCACCACGTCGGGCAGCGGCCGACCAACCAAAGCGGTCGCTCAAACGTAGCAAGGGCACCGCCACGCACAGCAACGCGACCTGGAACGCTTCGATGCCGAGATTGAACGCGACTGAGTCGATCAGCCAACGGTTAGCACCGTTGGCCTGCCCGGCCAGCGACTCATTAAATGACTCGGCTAGCGCACCGGCGAAGCCGAACCCTTGCACCAGCCCGAAGGCGAACGCAACGCCCACCCCATGCACATGATGGCGCCAAAGCAGGTTGGGCAGGCCGACATAGGCGATGCTGAGAGCGATCGCAGGTTTAACAAGGGTTTCTGGCGGCGTAAGCATTCCCGCAAAGGCCAGTCCGAGGGTCGCGCTATGGGCAAGCGTGAAGGCGGTAACAATTTTCACCAGGTGTCCCAGTGTTAGCGAGAACAGCAGTAACCCGAAGAGGAACACGAGATGGTCCCAGCCGGTCGTGATGTGGTGCATGCAAAGCTGGAAAAATGACCATGCGCCGGCTAGCGCGGATCCGGCCGTCGGCTTCGCAACGACTGGCGGTAAATCGGCTGTCGTGGAGTCTGGTCTATCATGGAGGCGGCCATAGCCTCTGACTGAATGGGCACCTGGCTCTGGGTCGGCGAGGCGATGGCTTCGTTCTTGAGCAGGGGCGCCACGTTGGCCACGACCGGCGACGGGAATGTAACTACGACACGCGCTGCAATCTCTTGCGGAAAAGCGCCGCCGTCGCTGGGGAACTGGGTGAGACCGCGGGAACGGTCGGCCTGCGCCACTTTGGACTCGAGAAGGCTTGTACCGGCGTCGGCGACGACCCTTACCTCGCGCCAGCCCGCTTCCTGAGGTCGGGATTGGTCAAGGTATTCGCGAACACTGCCTGCCCGCCGATGCGAGTCAGTAGGGCCGCGTAACGAGCCCGCAACTTCTACTGCTGCAAGCCGGCGGCGCCGTTAGCGAGCGACCACTCAACGTCTTGCAGCGCTAGGCCAAGTTCATACCCGTTGAGCGAGAGCGCCAACTGAGGCCGCAATGAGCGCGCTCAGCGACCGGCGTAGGCTGCCCATTCCGCGTTGCTGACGGCACCGTCAGCAGCAACGTCGGCGTCCTGACCGGCAACCAGTGTCGGGATTTCTGCCAAATCGAGCAGATAACTGATCCTTACCTGCGTGCCATCAATCCTGATCTGTGCCTGTCGGTTGATCGTTGCGTTGCCGAGCGGATGGGCAATTGCCGTGGCGGCAAGCAGCAGTCCAACGACGAGCGCGGAATAGCGCGCCGTCAAACCACCCGCTGTCATTGGTTGGTTACCGCCGGCGCATTTCCAGAGCGGCGCTGGACAAAAGGTCGCCGCGCGGATCGTCGAACGCGCGGAAAATGGCGGCAGAATGGGAGAGCAGTCGCGCGTTCGGCGTGCCTAGGGCGATGGCCCGCTCGTCGTAAGGCAGCGCCTCTCGGCTTCTTCCCTGGCGGTGCAGCACCCAGGCGAGCAGGTCCTGGCTGTATATGTCGGGACGTTCCTTAAGCTCAGCACGGGCCAATCGCTCGGCCGTCGCGAGTTGCTCGTCACGCTCGACATACCACAACACGAATAGTCGCCGATCGATCGAACCGGTGGCTTCGTCAAGCCGTGCCATAGCATCAAGCGGCGCACGTTGCCTATCCGCATGGTCATACTCGCATCGACCCGGTCCCCCTAGCTCACTGCGGACAATCTGCGCCTGCACCGGCCGTACAGCCTGGCTCGCCTGGATCGATATGCCTGCGGTCGCGGCCTGAAGGGGCGTCGGCCAGATAGGGAAAGGTCGTGCGATAGGGCACGTCATTGACATTCACGCCGTCGCCCAGACGCGAATTGAGCGGCGAGGTCGAGAACGGCGGGCCAGCAAGCACACCCGCTACGGCGCGTAGCGAGATGTCGGTTACGTCGTCGAAGAGCCGCCGACCATTCGGATAACCGGCGCGATCGCCGCCGAGCAGGCCGAGTCGGCTGGCGTTCGCAGGGGGGGTTGGCGCGATGCCGGTGTTGAGTCGCAAGAGATCGGCTACTGGCCCCGCTGGTGTCCCTGGTGCAGCAATGGGTGGCGCGTAGGTGAGCAAGGGTAGCAAGTCGGTGCGCGGCGGCGGTGGAATGGCGATGGCGCCAGCGGTGGCGGCGTTGAGGATGCGCGCCAAGGTCGGATCCAGGAAGAATGACGCGAACTGGCTGTCGTTCTTCGGCTGGTCCATGCTGAAGCGGTCCTTAAAACCCGTTCCCACCAACAGTTCATTGATTAATGGGTTGCCCATGCGTTGTATCTGGTTCCACGTTCCCGAACTTGCGGCCGGCAGCGGCGAGCGCCGCACAACGGTACGCGGCCGGGAAGTCGTGGCCCAGATACCGATCGTTGCGGCAGTCGACGCCGCAAGCTCAACCTGGCCTGTCCTGGTCAGCAGGGCGACCGGTACCTCGATGGCGATTGAGTTCACTCCGTAGCCGGAAACCGTATCCGACGCGAAGTTTTGCGCAGCAGCGTCCTGTGCGGGGGTGAGGGCGCCCGGCGCAACGCTCGAACGCAGGTTGAACGTGTCGAAGGCGGCACCGAGATCGATAAAGAAGGCATCGTCGGTCATGCCGGCGAACACCTTGACGTTGGGCAGGATGGTGCTGTATGTCCCGGCGGCGAAAAGCGCCGGATAGTCGATGGTGCGTGGTCCGACGTTGGCAGGTACGGCGAAGAAGGGTTGAGACGTGCTATTGGTGATCGACGTCGCCACCCCGCCTTTTATCATGACTACCGTATAACGCTGCCGCTGGCCCAAACCGGGGCTGTCGAAACTGTCGATTTTCGGCGGCACGATGATAGTACCCCGGGGCACCGGCGCCGGTGAGTTGGCCGGCGCCGCGATGCCGTTGCCGGCACCGGCGTAGACCTGGAACAGGTTGGGCAGACGCTGCTCGGTCTGGAAGCGGATCTGGAAAACAATGTCTTCGACTGCGTCATTGTTGTTGTCGATCTTGATCTCATAAAGAATGTCTGGGTCGAACGCGAACCAGTTCGGGCCGTTGGCTGGTTCGAGCAGCGGATCGACTCCGACGATCAACGTCACCCGCGGTGTCGACTGACCGTCGTAACTGCGGAAGGCGTAAACGTCCGTTATGTCGGCTTTGTGGTCGAAGGCGGTGATCGGCGCCTCACGGTGGCTCGCCGCATGGATCGGCGTTGTCAGAACTGAAACAAGCAGCAACAACAATGGTATAAGTTTTTTCATGACGCGATCTCCTTAAAAAGTTAGCCTTAACTGTGCCGGCGCCGCGTGGCGCCGGCAAGCGCCAGCAGGGCAAGCGCAACCAGGACAGGGGTGGTGGGTTCAGGGACGGCAGTAAGTTCAGGGACGGCAAATTGCAGGCTGACCAAGTCAAGCGACGCCGTTCCGGCGTTCTGGCCGGCGCCGTCGAGCGTGATATCAATGAAGACATCAAAGAAACTTGCCACTGCGAAATTGCTTGTGTCCTGGGCGATCAAGTCATTGGCTGTCAACAGCGTGATTAACGGCCCAAGCGTTGTGCCGCTGCAGTGGGCCGGTTGCGTTGGGTCGAAGCTCCCGCCGCTGCAGCTATCCGCGACGACCGAAACGCTGCCGTCACCGGTCTGTGCCGCCCCGGCCATAGTCAGTGTTAGCGCCCTGGCGCTGATGCCCTGGAGCGTAAAGCGGAAGAAGCTTTCCAGCCGTTCTGCCGTCGTCGTGTTAAGCGCGAAGGAGAACCCCGGTTGCAATGCGTTCCCAATCGGCGTGACGATGATGCTCGACGGAGCGATGGCGGAAAAACCCGTCTGGCCCGGAAGCGGCGCCACAAATTTGCTGGCCAGTCCGTCGAAAAGAGTACAACCGGTGGTCCCGAACGCGACGTAGTCGGAAAGCGTAGCGGACACACAGGGTACGGCACTCGCTAGCGACGAGCCCGCTAGCAGAAAAACTGCGAGTAATTTTCTGAAATGCTTGAGCATAGGACCTCCAGTTGTTGTTTTGGCAAAGGCTTGCCTAATGACAGGATTTGCACACCCGGATAATACTATAAATGCAGCCTACCATAGTTACAGAGCGCGCCACAGCCATTATGCACCCTCACCAAGTTTTTTACCTGCACAGGCGTTCTTCGTCTGTGTGCTACCGTACATAACAAGTTGAGAATTTATGTTGGTCAGGCTGCAGGTCAAGCAGTGATTTGTATGACGAACGATTAGTTGTGATGAACAACGCGGTACTCATACGGTCCAGTCTGAAACACTTTGTATTGCTCAGTAGCAGTGCGCTTGCCACCTCACGCGAGCGCACTGGGTAAGTAGTCGAGAGAAATGAAAGCGACCGTTGACACCACGTGCTGAAAATTCAAAAAGATTTGTTCAATGTTCAATTCCGTTTTTTACAGCCTCACGGGCGGATGCGCGGTGGTTGCCGCTATTGAATGAAATATGACTTCACGCAAGTACCAGCCATTTCTTGCGACGTCTTTTCCATGTATTCATCATGAAGGCGATGTCCTTTGTTCAAGCATTATCGTGCCGGGTCAATAGGACTTTTTTTTGCTCCTGCAGCGTCTGTCTTGTGCTCTCAAGAAACAAAACCCCCTGAGCCGAGTTTTTAGTTCCGTGCTGCCACTGGAGCGATGACGAAGCCCAGTGCCGTGGCTCGGCGTTTGAGCGCA
>JAYSZS010000155.1:0-4741 GCA_043737935.1 Propionivibrio sp.
CCCCCGCCGCAGAGGCGCGAAGTGGCCAAGTTGACGCAAAGAATGCATTACCCGCAATGGGGTTAACTTTGCGTTTTGTTTGCACCTTTGCGTCTTTGCGGTGGATTTTTGATTTTTCACAGTCTCTGGGCAACGAGCCGTTGCCGGCGGGTACGTTATTTTCAAGCAACGGGATCCGGCTCGTGTTGAATTCACAATAAACTGTCCAGGCGCTGCCGAATTTCCTGCGTAAAAAAAACGGGAGCCAAAGCTCCCGTAATAATCGGCAATTTGCCTAGCACAGGCCCAGGCTTGTTTTTAGACGCAAGACGCGCCTAGGCGCGAAAAAGAGCCCGTTTTCATGATCAGTTACTGACCACGCCCTTGAGAGTAGAAATGGTTAGCTTCAGCGATCATCTGTCGACCGCGTTCCTGGGCGTTGATGAAGGCCGCTTCCGCGAGCATTTGCTGGTAACCGTCATCGCCGGTTAACAAAAACGGCTTGCTCGAAGCGGACGCTTGCCACGGTGAACCATTGGCTTTGGACTTCATTGAAGATTCTTGATGGGTAGTCATTTTCGTCTCCTGATTGATATGTAATTGGGGTGAAAACAAGCATTCGATTAACCGTAAAAGGGTAGTCGAAAACGATGGATGCCACGTTCATTTCTACACTTGCCCCGAAGTAAGTTGCCCAGGGTTTGCGCATTTATGACGATTCCTCTCATGCCTTTCTCCACTACTTGCTCTCAAGGTGAAATATAGGCCCCGCAAGGGGTGGAGGGAATACCCCCTTTCCCATATTTTTACTTTTTTTAGGGAAATAACCCGGTGGTGCCAGAAAACCGGCGTGCCGATCTCAATGCCAGACGTTCCCCCTGGAGACCCCGCAGGATGGAAATACCGGTAAACAGGTATTCTGCTGCCCGCTTTACGGTATTCGAGGCAAGGGGCGTTTTCGTGAGTCGCTGCTGCGACGTTCAAGCGCTCACTTCAGGGCAGGATCAGGCCAATCCGGATAGCATGCTTTGTCAGTTCAACCACGTTGTGTACTTCGAGCTTTTTCATGAGATTTCGCCGGTGCACGTCGACCGTGCCGGGGGAAATATTCAATTTGGCAGCGATTTCAGGCGTACTCCTGCCTTCGGCAAGTAGGGTGGCCACCTGAAGTTCGCGTCGCGACAGGGCGCGCGCCTGTACCTTTCCGGGCGAGGGATGCCGACTTTGCAGACTGTCGGCCATCAACCTGGCGACTTCAGAGCAAAGATAGCGACGACCTTCGGCCACGCTGCGAATTCCCTCCTTCAACTCGGCGCCGGCCGCCGATTTGATAATGTAGCCATTGGCGCCCGCATCAAGCATCTGTTGGATGATGCGTCGGTCAAGGAAGGTCGACAAGGCCAGCACCTTGAGTTCCGGGTGTCTGGCCAGCAAGCGCCGAGTCGTCTCGATGCCTGACAGCCCCAGCATGGCGACATCCATGACGACTACATCGGGAGCAAATTCACTGACCAGACGCAGTGCCGTTTCTCCATCGCCGGCCTCGGCGACGACTTGCATGCTGCTGTCCTGCTGCAGGACCAGGCACAAGGCCTCCCGTACCATGGTATGGTCATCGACAAGAATGATACGGATCATGACGTCTGGTACTCCTTGGCGGCAATTGAATAGGGAACGCTCAGGGTGATCGTGGTGCCGTTGCCCGGGCTGCTGTCGAATTCCATTTCGCCGCCAATATTGATTATGCGTTCATAGATGGAGCACAGGCCAAAACCACGGCGCCTGGACAGGCCGACCAGGTATTGAGACGGATCGAAGCCACAGCCATTGTCGCTCACGGCAATGATCAACTGACTTCCCTGACACAGGCAGGACAGGCTGGCGTCGCTGGCTTTGGCATGCCTGGCCACATTGATCAGCAGTTCGCGGACCGATCGGAAAAGCATGGCCTGAACCTCGTCGACCAGTGGCCTGGGCTCGCCTTCGTGGTCGATATGCACGGCAAGCTGGTAGCGATGATCCATTTCTTCGACCAGCCATTCCAGCGCCGGCATCAGGCCGAGCGTATGCAGGATCGGCGGGCTCAACTGAAGGGTGATCATGCGCACGGCCAGGTCGGCCTGGTCCACCAGTTCGACGAGGGTATCGACTGAAGACTGAGGCGAGCCATTGCCGAACGAACTCAGCTTGATCTTGATAATGGCCAGAAGCTGGCCGAGGTCGTCATGCAGGTTCTGCGCCAGCATGCGTCGCTCGCGTTCTTCGCTCATCGTCAGTTGGGCCGATACCCTGCGCAACTGCTTGGTCCGTTTGCTGACCCTGGCCTCCAGCTCCGCCGCCATATCGCGTAATTTTTCTTCGGCCTGCTTGCGCCCGGTGATGTCCGTATGCGAGATAACCACGCCGTCCCTGAAAGGAGTCACTGTCATGCTGAACCAGCGCTTTTTCTTCGGGGAATGGCAGGGGTATTCCAGGCTGAAGCCAGGCAGGTGGCCGTCCAGCACCGCCTGGATATCGTCATGAGCATGCACCGCCCCGTCCGCTGATGAACCGTCGCTCGCCTTGCAGACGTCCAGGTAATTGGTGCCGACCTCGACATGCGGCACCGGTTGACCGTGTTGGATGCTGTTTTCAGAAGCAAACCGCTTCCAGGGCTGGTTGACGGCGACGATGACTCCCTCACGGTCGAGCACGGCAATTTCAGCGCTCAAGGAGTCCAGGATCGCGAGATTGAAGGCATCTCTCTCGCGCAACGCCTCTTCCGCCTGCTTGCGCTCGGTGATGTTGGAGAACAGTGCCACGTAGTGTCGGGTGAAGCCCTGCGCATCGCGCACCGCGCTGATGTTGAGCAGCTCGACGTACACCTCGCCGCGCTTGTGCCGGTTCCATATCTCGCCGCTCCAATGGCCTTGCTCGATCAAAGAGCGCCACAGGGCGACGTGGAACGATTTTTCGTGATGGCCTGAACTGAACAGGCGCGGGTTCTGGCCGAGGACTTCGTCACGGCTATAGCCGGTGATGCGGCTGAAGCTGGCATTGATATCGATGATCGTGCCGTCGGCTTGAGTGATAAAGATGCCTTCCTGAACATGGGTGAAGACACTGGCGGCAAGCTGGAGTTTTTCTTCGGCTTGTTTTCTCGCGGGGATGGCACTTAGCACGATGCGCATTACCGAGGTGCCGTCTTCAACGTGCACGGTGAGCACATCCAACTTCGCCCAGAATGGCGTGCCGTCGAACTTGACCATGCGCAACTCGCACGACTGCGGTTCGCCGCTGGCAAAGATCTGATTGCGCAGCAGGTAGTAGCCGTCGGCGTCATCCCGATGGATAAAGCGCGAGAACGGCTGCCTGGCCAGCGCCACACTGGCGGTGCCGAGCAGGGTGGCGAGCGTGAGGTTGGCTTCGATGATCAGCCCGAGCTGGCTGACGCTGCAATAACCCACCGGAGCCATATCGTAGAGGTCGAAATAACGCGCCCGCGAGTTGTCCAGTGCCACCTGCACGCGGCGCAGTTCCTCGTTCTGCATTTCCAGTTCGATCCGAAGCACCTGCAAGTCGTGCAGCATCAGTTGCGCTGCTTCGGGTGTCAGGTTCGCCAGATTTTCTGGCGACAGCGCCGTTTTCCCACGCAAGCTCGCTTCGGCCCGCTCACGCAGCGCCGGCCCGGCGCGGGTCACCAGGGCAGCCGGGCCCTGGGTTGACCTGGCTGCGCCGGTTACACGGTCTTTATCCTTGGCAGACAATTTCAGGATCCATGGTTCGACTCATCCGAATACTTTACTCATAAAAACGGATGAGATTACACCCATCCTCTTTTGCTTGATACATGGCCTTGTCAGCCCATTTGATGAGGTCATCCTGGCTCGCTTCATGATGGATGAACAGGGTCACACCGATGCTCACCGTGCACGAATGTTCGATAGTCGTGTCGGCTACTCCCGGGCACTCGAGGGTCAGCCGGTAGGGTTGCGCCAGGGTAGAACGGATTTTTTCGGCGATCAGACCGGCTTGTGCCGTTGATTCTGCTTTATCCACCTCAAGTTCACTGATCATCACCATAAACTCATCGCCGCCGAAGCGTGCCACGGTGTCCATCACGCGCACGCAGCTTTTCAGCCGATCGGCCACCTCAACCAGCAGCGAATCGCCCACCGCATGCCCATGCGCGTCATTCAATGCCTTGAAGTTATCCAGGTCAAGAAACATCAAAGCGCCGTAGCACCCACTGCGCGTGCTGGCGGCCCGTGCCTGCTTCAGGCGGTCATTAAGTAGACGGCGGTTAGGCAAACGGGTCAGCGGGTCATAGGAGGCCAGTTGCCGTACCTCTTCTTCCATCTGCTTGCGCGCGGTGACGTCACGCGACACGACGACAACGCGCGCCACCCGGCCTTCGCCATCGCGGATCACGCTGCCGCTCGATTCCATTTTGCGGATGCTGCTGTCGATCAACTGCAAGCGATAATCGATCTGGCGGCCAATGCCGCTGAGTACGGTCTCCCTGAAAACCTGTTTGATTCGTTCGCGGTCTTCCGGATGAATGTTGGCGAAGGAGTCCGTTCCCCGCAAGTCTCTGGTCGAGCCGAAAAATTGCCTGTACGAGGGGCTGGCGTAAAGTCGCCGCCCCTCCAGGTCAAGAACGACGATGAAGTCGTCAATGCTCTCGGCGATCAGATGAAAAAACTCTTTTTGCTCGCGCAAGGCTTGTTCGGCATTTTTATGCTCGGTAATATTCGTGTGCGCGATGACCACGCTGTCGCCC
>JAYSZS010000156.1:0-10531 GCA_043737935.1 Propionivibrio sp.
CGGTCGGTTTCGGCGGTCCAGATGCGCCGGCTGCGGGCGCCGTAACCCAGTTGTACGAGGTTGCCGTTGGCCAGCATGCGAATTGCGGGAATGCGCCGGGCCTTGGAGGTGGCCTCCTCGACGATGCAGCCGGTACTGGGGCCGAGCAACTTGCGATCAGCCATGTCATTCAAATGCGCAATGGTGGCTTTGATATCGAAAGGAGCGTCCTCTATGGCGGCCATCACCAGTTCCCGGCCGGCTTCCAGACAGGCGCGAGTCACCTCTTCATGCCAGGCGCGGATGACCACCTTATAGACGCCGCGCTGCGAAGTCTGGCGCGCCTTGCCGAAACCTCCCGGCATGCCGGCCAGGTTTTGCAGTTCGAGCGAGACGTGCTCAAGAATGTGCCCTGGCCAGGTGCCTTCATCGAGCCGGCGCAAAAAGCCGCCCCGCTCGCCATAGCTGCAACGGTGCTCGATCAGCGAGGGTAGAAAGCCTTTCAGGCGATCGACAAAACCGGGCAGGGTGTTCGACGGAAAATCCTCCAGTTCCCCGATATCGACAATGGCCTCGATCACCGGTCGATAAGTCCAGATGTTCGGCCCGCGCAGGTAGCGGATTTCAATAAACTTGATGTCTTTCGTTGTCATGGTGTTTGTGTCGGCCCACAGGGGGCGCCGATGATTTGGACGAGGGGCCAATTATCGTCGGAATAAGGCGGCTCGTGGTATTCGGTTAACGCCGGGGGAAATAATTAGTCGGCAGTCAGAGGCTCTGAATAAATCAAAAATCTACCGCAAAGACGCAAAGAAATCGCAAAGTAAACACATTGTTTGCAAAAGTATTCTTTGCGTCACCTTCACCACTTTGCGTCTCTGCGGTGGGGGGTTAAAGCATATTCTTGCGCGAAGTCCGCACGACGTTTCCTCAAGGGTCGGTCTGTTTCACCATACAAGGCCAGGGCTTCCAGGCAGGCGTCACGGTGGGCGCTGCCCTGATCCGGGGCCAGGTCACGGCCGGGCAGGCGAAGACCGTAGCGGGATTGCGTTCGCTCGGCGGCGATCACCCAGCCGGCAAGCAGCGATAGCCGTGTTTCCAGCCCGTCTTCTGCGGGTGTCAACGACCAGTCGAGCCACAGTTCTTCCGCAGCGCCACCGGCGAACTGCTTGATCAGCAGGGGTCGGTTATCGATATCGCGGGCCACGGCTTTCCAGGCGATGTGGCGCGGCGAGTCGTTCGGCTGGCGCAGGCGCAGACCGGTAAAGTCCTCCTGGCCATTATCGCCATGCCGCAGTCCGCTGTGCGCGACGGCCGCCGGAGGCGGTAGTGGCGTTTCAATCGGCCTCGGATAGACCAGGCAGGATAAGCGCGGGTGCGGGTAGCTCCAGGCGATAAAGAGTCCAAGCGGATAGCGAGTCGACAGGGTGATGCGACCGGGGTCAAGGCGACCGCGCGTCGGGGCCGGGCAGGGGATGGCTATCATCGCTTGCTCGCCAGGCGCAATGTCGAGGGTGACCCTATCATGCCGGTCGAAGGCCAGATCGAGCGAACGGCGAGCCTGCCGCTGCCCGTTTTCCAGAAGCATCGGGAAGCGCGCGATGTCGCCGGCAAAAACTGACTCGACCCGGCCCGGGGCGAGACGCAGAGCCACCAGATTGCGAAAGGTGTGCACCATGGTCACCAGGCCCAGACTGGCGAGCAGAAAAACCAGCGCGTGGCCGAGACTCAGGTTGTAATTGATGGCGCCAATCAGCATCACGCAAAGTACGGCGCCGAACAGCAGGCCGGTGCACGTCGGCACGATGAAGATCCGGCGCTGGGTCAGGGCAATGGGTATCTGATCGTCATGACTAAGGCGAAACAGCCATTGACGAATCTGGGTGAAGAGGGGCATCAGGCGACAGGGGTGGCGTGGATCAGCCGGGCGATATCCTCGGGGCGGGCATGGCTGGCGCTGTTCACCAGACGCAACCGGTGGCAGGCGACGCCGGGCAGAACGGCCTGCACATCTTCCGGCAGCACCATGCTCCGCCCGCCGATGAAAGCCCAGGCGCGGGCGACGGCAAGCAGGGCAAGCGCCGCGCGCGGACTCAGGCCGTGGATGAACAGCGGGCTGTGGCGCGTGGCTTCGATCAGCGTTTGCAGGTAGTCGAGCAGGGCAGACGAGACATGGACGGCAGCGGCCTGTTTTTGCAGCGGGGCGAGTTGATCGGGGGTAAAGCAGGCGGCCAGTGCCGGCAGTTGTTCCCGACGCCCGCCCGCTTCGAGCAATTCTCGTTCCGCTTTGCGATCCGGGTAACCGAGCTCGATGCGCAGCAGAAATCGATCAAGTTGCGATTCGGGCAAGGGGAAGGTGCCGATCTGGCTGGAGGGATTCTGCGTAGCGATGACAAAGAAGGGTTCGGGCAACGGGCGCGTTTCGCCATCGAGGGTGACCTGCCGTTCCTCCATCGCTTCGAGCAGGGCGCTTTGAGTTTTCGGGGTGGCGCGGTTGATTTCGTCGGCGAGCAGCACCTGCGAGAACAGGGCGCCGGGGAGAAACCTGAATTCACTGCGTTCGCGGTCGAAAATCGAGATGCCGATAACGTCGGCTGGCAGCATGTCGCTGGTAAACTGGATGCGCGAGAACTGCAAGCCAAGCAGGCGAGCCAGGGTATGCGCCAATGTGGTCTTGCCGACCCCGGGCAGGTCTTCGATCAGCAGGTGACCGCGTGCCAGCAGGCAAGCCAGCGCCAGCCGGATCTGCTCCTCCTTGCCGAGAATGATCAGGTTGGCGGCGGCGATGACTTCGGCCAGGGTCGATTGCTTTGCAGAGAGTGGCATGGCGACTTGCATCGATTGTAGTAATTTTGTAGTTAAGACGTGATTTGGCAGATAATGTGCTATCAAGCAGGGAAGAGTATTTATAACCGATTTTTGCCGCCGACGGGATCAAGCCCGACCGGCGGTTTGATCCCGTTTCGCCAGACGGCAGGGAGGCAACTTTGACCAGTACTGCACTCATTACCCACCGCGATTGTCATCTGCATGACGTAGGTTCGTATCATCCCGAGAGCCCGGAACGTTTGAGCGCGATCAGCGATCATATGATTGCGCAGGGGATCGACCACTATTTTGTTCATTACGAAGCTCCGCTGGCGACCTTTGAGCAACTGATGCGTGTGCACTCGGCCGCGCATCTGGAGCATCTGAAGCGCAGTTCCCCCGATCTGGGTGTGGTGCATATCGATCCGGATACGGCAATGAATCCGCATACCTGGCACGCTGCATTAAGAGCGGCGGGCGCAGGAGTGATGGCAGTCGACCTGGTGATGGCCGGCGAAGTTCAGAATGCTTTCTGTGCCGTCCGCCCGCCCGGTCACCATGCCGAACGCTCGAATGCGATGGGCTTTTGTTTCTTCAACAACATCGCCGTTGCAGCAAAGCACGCCCTCAAGGTACATGGGCTGAAGCGCGTGGCGATCGTCGATTTTGACGTGCATCACGGCAATGGTACCGAGCAATGCTTCAGGAACGACATGCAGGTGCTGATGGTCAGCACCTTCCAGCACCCCTTTTATCCCTACAGCGGCACCGACCAGCCGGCGCCCAACATGGTCAATATTCCGCTCCCCGGCGGGGCCGGCGGTGACGAGTTCTGCCAGGTGGTCAATGATTTTTGGTTGCCCCGCTTGCGCGAATTCAAGCCCGAGATGATATTCATCTCGGCGGGTTTCGATGCGCACTATGAGGACGATCTGGGAGGATTGAAGCTGCTTGAAAAGGATTTTGCCTGGGTCACCGAGCAGATCAAGCAGATTGCCGACGAGACAGCTCAGGGACGTATTGTCTCGATGCTTGAAGGTGGCTATGTTCTTTCGGCGCTGGCGCGCAGCGTTGCCGCTCATATCAAGGTTCTGACGGGAATCTGAATGGATTTCCGTCGACGTTCGTGTTTTTCATGGCCGGATAGCGCGCCTTCGGTTAAAATCAAAGGCTTGATTTTCAGGTGCGTTACCGATGAACACGATTACTGGATCCCTTGTTGCGATTGTTACCCCGATGCACGACGACGGAAGCCTCGATGTGGCCGGTATGCGCCGTCTGGTCGACTTTCATGCGCATGAAGGGACCGATGCCATCGTGGTGGTTGGTACCACCGGCGAATCGCCGACGGTCAATGTCGACGAACATCACGAGTTGATCCGGCTGGTGGTCGAGCATGCGGCCGGCAGGGTTCCGGTCATCGCCGGTACGGGAGCCAATTCAACGGCGGAAGCCATCGAGATGACGCAGTTTGCACGACAGGCCGGTGCCAGCGCCGCGCTGTCGGTGGTGCCTTACTACAACAAGCCGACACAGGAAGGGCTCTATCGGCACTTCCGGGCGATTGCCGAGGCGGTCGATATTCCGCTCATTCTCTACAACGTTCCCGGTCGCACCGTGGCCGACATGAGCAATGACACGACCCTGCGTTTGGCCGGGATTCCGAATGTTGTTGGCGTCAAGGATGCGACCGGCTCCATCGATCGCGGCTGCGAGCTGATGGCTCGTGCGCCGGAGGGCTTTGCTGTCTATAGCGGCGACGATCCCAGCGCCTGTGCCTTGATGTTGCTCGGGGCGAAGGGCAATATTTCGGTGGTCGCCAATGTGGCCCCGCGCCTGATGCACGAAATGTGTGCTGCGGCGCTGAAAGGCGAACTGGCCAAGGCGCGTGAATTGCATTTCCGTCTGCTCGGGTTGCATCGCCAGTTGTTCTGCGAAGCCAACCCGATTCCCGTCAAGTGGGCGTGTCAGCAGCTCGGGCTGATCGAGGATGGCATTCGCCTGCCATTGACTCCCTTGTCGCCGGAGTGCCACGAACGGGTTCGCCTGGCCATGCGCCAGGCGGGTTTGTTGACTTGATCTGAAAGTATTCCAGGGCTACCCGATGAAATTCGCTGTTTTGCGTTTGACGCTTTGTTCGCTGCTGCTGGTGCTGGCGGCCTGTAGCAGCATTGGTCTTGAACCCAAGAAAATCGACTACAAGTCGTCCTCTGCCGTCAAGGTGCCGACGCTTGAAATCCCGCCTGACCTGACCTCGCCGGCGCGCGATGACCGCTTCGCCGTACCGGATACCGCCGGCAAGGGAACGGCTACCTTCTCGGCTTATGCCGGGGAACGTTCCCCGGAGGGGCTTGCACAGAAAAAGAGCGATGTATTGCCGCAGGTCGATATGGCACATATCGAGCGCTCGGGAAATCAGCGCTGGCTGGTCGTCGCCGGGTCACCTGACAAACTTTGGGGTCAGGTCAAGGATTTCTGGCAGGAGACCGGATTCCTGATCAAGCTTGAACTGCCGGAGGCCGGTGTAATGGAAACCGACTGGGCAGAAAACCGTGCCAAGATCAAGGAAGATGGCCTGCGCAACCTTCTCGGCAAGGTCATCGACTCGCTTTATTCGACTGCCGAGCGCGACAAATTCCGCACCCGCCTGGAGCCCGGCATGGTGCCGGGTACCACCGAAATTTTCATCAGCCATCGCGGCATGTATGAAATTTTCATTACCGAAGGAAAGGATCAGACCCGCTGGCAGCCGCGCGAGCCGGATCCGGAACTCGAGGCCGAAATGCTGCGTCGCCTGATGGTGCGCCTGGGCAGCGATCAGAAACGCGCCGATTCTGAAATTGCGGCGGCCAAGGTAAAAACGGTGGATCGTGCAAAATTGTCGCGCGGCAATGACGGTGCCGGTACGCTTGAAGTGCAGGAGACCTTCGATCGTGCCTGGCGTCGGGTCGGACTGGCGCTGGATCGTGTCGGTTTCACGGTGGAAGACCGTGATCGTTCCAAGGGGCTGTACTTCGTTCGCTATGTCGATCCGGAAACCGATGGACAGAAGAAGGACGATGGCTTTCTCTCCAAGCTGGCGTTCTGGAAAGGTTCTGCACCCGTTTCTCAAACGCGCTACCGTATCTTCGTAAAGGATAACGGCGCTTTGACGACGGTGCAGGTGCTGTCCTTCGAGGGCGGTGTTGACCAGTCCGAAACGTCAAAGAAAATACTGAGCCTGCTCTACGAACAGTTGAAGTAATTCGCCGTGATGAGATTTGCCTCGCTTGGCAGCGGCAGTCAGGGTAATTGCCTGATTGTCGATGCCGGCGACACCCGGCTTCTTCTCGATTGTGGCTTCTCCACCCGCGCAACGATTGAAAAACTGGCTCGTCTCGGCATTTCTCCCGAAGCGATAGACGGCGTGCTGGTCACGCATGAGCACAGTGACCATATCGCCGGGGTTTTCAAGTTCGCCTGCCGTTTCGGGATTCCGGTTCATCTCACGCATGGCACTTACATCGCCGCGCCGCGGGGCAAGACCTCGCTCCCCGAATGTCGGTTGATTGACAGCCACGCCCGCTTTGCCATCGGCAGCCTGGAGATTCTTCCCTTTCCGGTTCCGCACGACGCTCGTGAGCCGGTGCAGTATGCCTTCTCCAACGGCAATCACCGCCTCGGGGTGCTGACCGACAGCGGGTCGATTACGCAGCATATCGTCGATGTGCTGCGTTTCTGCGATGCCCTGGTGCTCGAATGCAATCACGATCGGGATATGCTTGCGGCTTCCGGCTACCCGATCCGGTTGAAGCGTCGTATCGCGGGGAATTTCGGCCATCTCGATAACCGACAGGCCGCCTCCCTGTTACGCCGGATCGAGACGCAGCGACTGCAGCATATTGTCGCCGCGCATCTCAGCGAGCAAAATAATCGCCCGCAACTGGTGGTGAAGGCCTTGGCCTCAGCGTTGAATTGTGCCGAAGACTGGATTGGCGTGGCTGGCCAGCAAAACGGTTTTGGCTGGCGTCAGATGTTCTAAGATACCCGGGTTCCGGCAACCCACGACGCTCGTGAACGACACGGTGGCCGCTGAAACCCCCTTGCATTTTGCCCTGACAGCAGACACCACCGGCACCCCGACCGCCGACGGTTACTATACGACCGGCAATTATGGTATCGGCCTGCTCGTACAGTACTCCAAACTGTTCGACAGCGACCACATGCTGTCGAACAATACATCCCCTCGCCCGATCACGTCAAACAGGTAACGATTATTAGCCTCGGTTATCGCCTTCCGCTCTATCGGGCCTACACCAACAGCGTCAAGGCCAATGATCTCGGGGGCGATAGTCTGGTCCCCGATAGCACCGTCCATCCGTTCTGTCGCTGACCTATTCCGGGAATCTCCGGCTGAGTGGGCAGGAGCTTTCTTTTTCGCTCGCCGTGGCGCAGAACATCCCCGGTTGCAGCGACGGAACCACCGAAGCCTTCAACCGACCCGGTGGACGGCTGGGCGCCGAGGCCGATTACCGCTTGTGGCGTTATCAATTGAACGGCACCCAACTGTTGCCGGCCGACTGGCTGCTGCGCGGTGCTGTGCAGGGGCAAGCGACGCGCGATGCGCTGGTCAGCGGCGAGCCGTTTGGCGCCGGCGGAATGGATTCGGTGCCCGGCTTTTATGAGCGCCAGGTTGCCAACGACTACGGCCACCGGGTCGGCGTTAAGCTTTACACGCCGAATCTGGGCAATTTATTCGACACGCCCGAGGTGCGGGCGCGGCTGTTGGTGTTTTATGCGGCGGCGCGTTTGTATCGCAACCACGCGCTGCCCGGCGAGGTGCAGCAGCAACAGATTTCGAGCTACGGTGTCGGCCTGCGTGCCGGTTACGGCAAGCGGGTGAGCCTGCGGCTTGATCTCGGTGTGGTCGATCAGGGCGGTGGCGTCATGGAACCGGGCAGCACCCTGCTCAATGCAAGTATTGTCGGTTATTTCTAAGCAGCAAAGCCGTCAAACCGCCCAGCGGCACATGTACCCAATCCGTCCGGTTGTCCAGTTCATAACGCAGTTCGTAAAACGCTTTTTCCAGCTCGAAAAGTTTTAACAGGCTGGCGGCTGCCTGTGGATCTTCGGGGTAGGCCGGGCAAGCGCGTACCGCTTCGCGGTAGCCCGCCAGAAAAGCTGTCCGCGCACGCCGTTCCCAGTCGATGACGAACGGCTCCAGCAAGTCACCGCTTGCGGGGTGTCCGGCTACCGCCTGGGCCAAGGCACTATTGGCAGCATAATTAAATGAGCGCATCATGCCGGCTACATCCCGCAACGGCGAATGCTTGCGACGGCGTTGCTCGAGGGTACGGCCCGGTTCGCCCTCGAAGTCGATCAGGACGAAGTCGTTGTTGACCAGCAGCACCTGCCCCAGGTGGAAATCGCCGTGATACCTCGTGGACACTGCTTTCACCACCAAGGGAAACAAGGCCTGGATTTTTGCCAGCAGCGCCGGGCGTTCCATCAGCAGCTCTTGTGCTTTGGACTGCTGGTCATGCGCAAGACGCGGCAGGTGCCGTTCCAGTTGATCCAGCGTCTGCGCCGCTTCGGCGACAGTCTGCTGAACCCAGCGCTGCAGGTCGGTGGGGGTGATCGGCTGCGGATCGAAAGCCGGATCGCCACACGTTGTGGCGAGCGCGCAGTGCAACTCGCCGGTGCGCCGACCGAGTGTCCTCAACTGCTGCAGAACCAACTCGTGGCAGGTATCGAGTCGCGCCCTCATCGCGTCGGGTTGGTGGCGGCAATTTTCCAGAAAAAGACTCAGGCGGGCGAGCGTATCACTCCACGCATCGCCCTGGCTCGGGACAAAACCATGAACCAGCACCAGCGTCGTGAGCGTGCCGCCGGTGTCCTCAAACTCAAGCGCACCGGCCAACGGCGCGATGTGGACATAAGGAGAAACCTCGGTCAGGAAGCGCCCCATCTCCAGTTCAGGATTGATCCCTGCCCATAGCCGCCGGCAGGCCTTTAGAAACAGCCGGTCGCCGAGCAGGAGCGTGGTGTTGCTGCTCGTCGCAGTCGCCCGCTGCACGGGCAATGGCGTCGAACATTCCCCGGCGAGCCGGGCAAAGTCAGGGCTCGCCGAGAATTTCAGGCGGCCGCCGGCCACCGGAAAGATCGCCTGCTGGCGCATCGCTTCCAGCAATTCGGTACAGAAAGTCTCGTCGGCGAAAGCGTCGTAAAGGATTCCCTGCCGGCCATCCTGCCTGATCCTGGCGAGCGTATCCGGCTGGCGGTCTTTACGGGTTTCAATGCCGTCCTCTTCCCAGGCCAACGCCAGCGAGTAGGTCTGGGTTCCGGCTTGCGGCAGATTGACCTGTACTTGCAGAAACAGCCATTTTCGCTTCCAGATTGCTTGCCGGGAGATGACAACCTGCTCGATTCGCTCACCCTTGGCGGCAAACCAGCGCTGCTGCACAATGAAATCCGGCAGCACGACCCCGGTCAATTGCGCCTGCAGACTCGCCGCCATCGCTAGGGAGGATTTGTCCCCCCGCTCAGGGAAAAAACTATGCCAATCATCAGAGACAATCAGCAAGGGCAATTGGGTATTCGGAGTCATCCGGCGCTGCTCATCATCATCTGAGGGGGAATCCCATTCGGGTCATGAGTCTAAAGGCTTGGTGTATTTCGTGCTGCTACGTCTGCCTTGCTAGAGAGTTGCACTTCAAACTTGAGCTCGTGACTTGATTTTTTAGCTTTGAATGCAATGTTGGCGGGAGCGGTGAGCGCTTGATAGTAGTCAACTGACCTCCCACTACGTAAATAATTATATTAAATAACAATAGGTTAAATAGTATTGACGTTTAACATAGTCCAATTTCACCTACGTAAATCCAGCTATTATTTGATAGTCGTTTTGATAGTGGAATGTATGGCACGCCAGCAACAAAGACTCTCCGCACTGTAAGTAGCCAAGCTCACCAAGCCGGAACTGTATGGCGACGGTGGCGGCTTGACGCTCCAGATTACCACCGCAGGCGCGATGTCCTGGCTGTCTCGTTACATGGTGGCTGGTAAGCCGTTCGGGATGGGACTGGGGCCAACGCATACCGTGATTCTGGCCGAGGCTCGCCAGACGGCTGGACGCTCGGAAGCAACTTATCGAGGGTATCAATCCAGAAACCGCAGTTGATCGCGACAAATTGGCCGCAACACCAGGTTTGGCAAGAGTTTGGCCCTCACCTCGACCCTCTCCCGCAGACTGGGGCTGGTTTCGTTGCTGGATACTCAGCGACGCTTCCGGCAGGTTTGATGAACCGCCGTAGGCGGAACCGCATGTACGGTGGTGTGAGGGGGCGACGGGGGAACTCCGTCCCCTACTCGATACGGATGTCCGTTGGCGTGAGCGTGAGTTGTGACGCAGGTTCAAACCGTTCAGCGCGAGAACGGATTAATCGCTTTTCAGCCCCTTGATCCAGACCGAATACAAGTGCTCGGCCAGTTGACGCATGGCCGGCAGGCGATCCTGTCTTTGCGCCAGCATTTGGTCCGGAGTCTGAACCGTCAATGGTAGGGGAGCGAGCCCCTCCACTTCGGCGGGCCACGACTTGCACCACTCGCTGATCATTTCAATCGTCATTTCGACATGGCACTGCATCGCCAGATGCAATCCGCGCGCGAACATCTGGTTGGCACAGAACGGATTGGTGAGAATACGTAGCGCGCCGGATGGAATGCTGAAAGTCTCGCCATGCCACTGGAACACTGTCGCTACACT
>JAYSZS010000157.1:0-1909 GCA_043737935.1 Propionivibrio sp.
TCCGGTGACAATAAGCCGCACCGGGCTTTGGTGCGCTTTGCAGAGCAGTTTTCCGATGCCGAAGCAGTGCAGGTTGTCTATAACCTGCGGCAGGAAGAACGCCGAAACGGGATCGCGCTTAAAGACGCGGCGAATTGGCTTTCGCGGTTGGCGGCATGATGAAGTGCTACTTCCCGGATTACATTTCATTCCATCCCGGCTCGCTGGCCGCCAAGAGTCTCGCGCTAAACAAAATTGCAGTGCCGTAGCCCGGAAGCAGCGCAGCATAATCCGGGAATTTGCGTTAATGGTGCTTTCATCATTTATCATCTGATGATACAATAGCGCATGCGAGATGATCTTGGTCTAGAAACACTGCTCGACCTGAATGGCTCGATCATCGATCAGGGCGACGGCTACTGGATCAAAATTGAAGCTTGGCGTGTCGAAGCCGATGGTGACATCCCGCACGGCATTCGTTATACCCTGTCGCTCCACGAGCCTTACGGCAAACGAATGTTGGGATACGACAATGCGCATGCGGTCAAACCCCCAAAGAAGTTTAAATACGCGGGCCAGCGCTTGCCGTTCGACCACCATCACCGGCATGTTTCCGACAAAGGCGTGCCATATGGGTTCGAGAGCGCCTACCAGTTGCTCGAAGATTTCTTCAAAGATGTTGACCGTGTTCTGAAGGAGGTTACGCAATCATGAAAGCGATCAAGATTGGCATCATGCCGCAGGAACAGATCCGGGCCCGCGTTTTGGCTATTGCGCGCGGGGAGATCAAGGCACGTCCCAGTGATCCAAAGATATGGTTCACGTCGATGAAGTCCCTGGCTGAGGTTTTGAGCGATGATAACCGGACACTTCTGAAAGTGATCCGGGATATCCGACCAGACTCGGTCACCTCCCTGGCAGCAGCAACCGGACGCAAGCCAAGCAACTTGTCGCGCACGCTGAAAACGATGTCTCACTACGGCATCGTTGAGATGCGCCGCGAGAAGAAACTGGTGCGCCCAATTGCCAACGCCACAGAATTTCAAATCGTGACTGCGTAATCCGGGGAATGTCGTCAATTGTGCTTCCTGGTTAAAAACGCACATTGCCATTTAGTACCTAAAACAGTATCATATTAAGTAATTTCAGTACTTTCCGGAGGTAACATGAATACACTTACCGTCGCCGAACTCAAGCGCCGCGGCATGGCTGCCATCGAAGACGGCCTCCGGAATGGCCCTGTGCATATCGTCAAGCGCAACAAACCAGCGGCAGTGGTGATATCCGAGGACGAATATCAGCGCCTCGCCCACGGAAGGGTCGTCAAATCGACCGGGATGTCCGCCGTGCAGTGGTTATTGGGCCAACCAGGTACGGGCAAGCGCAGCAAAGCACAAATTGATGCTGAGCTCAACACGACGCGCGACTGGTGATTGCTTTCTTTGACGCGAGCGCACTGACCTATCTGATTGAGGGCAAAGAGCCGTTCGCCAGCAAGATGCGCAAGGAGTTGGCAGCATCTACGTCGAAATACCCTGATCTGGTTGCGGCGGTGAGCCGCCTGACATGGTTGGAATGCAGGGTAGGCCCGATGAAGGCCAACGACAACGCGACACTGGCCGTGTTTGATATGTTTTTTGCCCGCCCTGATCTCGTCTGGGTGGAACTTACCAAAGATGTGTTGGAGCTGGCGGCGGTAATCCGGATCAAGCATGGCCTGCGGACGCCGGATGCGCTGCAAGCAGCGAGTTGTCTTCAGCTCGGCGCGGATCATTTGTTCTTGAGCGGCGACGGTGCTTTCAAGCGGGTGGGGGGCCTGAATGTGAAGTTGCTGAAGTAAATCTGTTGGCTGAATACGACAAAGGAAGATGGAAATCATGAACGCACCAATCCAGATCAAACACTTGCTCCCCGCGTGGGAAACCTTTCG
>JAYSZS010000158.1:0-10507 GCA_043737935.1 Propionivibrio sp.
TTATCCGGCTCCGCGCGAGCGGCGTCTGGCGCGTCGCGCTACACGCCAGTGAAACCAGAGGCGCGAACCGGTGCGCACCAGCAGATAGCCGAGAAGCGAACCCCCTGTCGCAAAGAGGGCCATGCCCAGCACCGTCGGCCAGCCGAATGACTGAAGCATGCCGAAAACGCCGCTTGCGGGCATTAAAGCGCTCGTCGAGTCTGGCCCGGTAACAAACAGCGAACCCACCTGATAAGCGAGGTAGAGCCAGGCACCAATGGTCAGCGGGTTGGTAATCAAGGTGACGGCGACAGCCACCGGGATGTTGCCTCGCCACCAGACGCAATGGGCGGCGGCGATGATAATCTGCGCGATCGGGCTGACGAAGGCCCAGAACAAACCGATCGCCACCCCGCGAGCGAGCGGCTCCGTTTTCATGTGCCAGAGTTGGGGCTCGGTGACGCGGTGGGCAATCGGCTTCAACCAGCGGTGGCTTTCCAGAGATTCGCGGGTGGGCATATGAGACTTGAACCGGGTTCGCAGTTCAGACCAGAAGGCACCCCGGTTATTCTCGATCTTCATTGCTTTCTTTCATTGATGAAACATTCGGTAGCGCGTGCAGCGGGCTCCCTTTTTAAAGAAGCTTCATCTGTTTTTTGAGGATGATTTATCTCACCGCTACCCGATCATCCTTTTGGCAGAATCGATTCATCACCTTCGGCGTATCGACCGGAAAAAAACTTCGGTGATTTAGCGCAAGGAAAATTATGCCAGGCGTTGCCTTGAGGCTTCCCACGTCGTCCTGTTATCACCCGATTTGCAAGAGGAAGCATTTCCCAATGCGCAGGCTGTCAATGATGACGCTCTGCGCGGCCACCTTGAGTTAGCACAGGCCAGCGTCCCCCCCACAGACCGTCATGAGTAAGGAAAAAACTGCCAAGCTCACAACCTCACCATGCAAATGCGGATCCTCTCCCAAAGGAGAGATCGGGTGTGAAGCCAGGCTCGTTGCAATTTTCTGCTCGTTTCGATTGGCTTCTTGCGACAACCGACCCGTCTGCAACACGCTTATTCCGGATACTTGAGGTCGGCGTTGGGATCTTTTTTGACGCCGGGTTTGCGCCCGCGTGCAGGGGCCGGCAAGTCGCAGGACAAGCGGCAACTGATGCCTTCGATCTTCCTGCCCTCGATGAAACGCGTTACCTTGCAGCAAATCACGTCGCCTGACGCAGAGAGTTGCGCGACCAGGGTTTTCAACTGGGCCATCGGGATGTCGAGCGCCTGCGAGATGTCGGCATCGAGTTGCTCGCCGTTGGCTCTCAGAAATTTTAGAATGGAAGCGTTCATTTGAGTATCCCCACCATGCTTTTGAAAAGGGGTACAGTTTGCGCCCTAATTGGTGCCGTGGCAATTGAAGCGATGGTTTCGACATCAATTTCAGTCAATATCAGCGTGATGTACGGGCTTTGACGACCTCAACACGGGCCAACGATCCGCCGCGATCAAGCACGGTTTGTTCTAGAAACCTATCGTCATTCCAGCGAAGGCCGGAATCCAGATTTGTACATCTGATCAAGATGTTAGTAATGCTGTTTTGATGAACGAACTGGATTCCGGGTCAAGCCCGGAATGACGGTTATTCAATGAGTTAGCGTTAAAACGAATTTACCCTGCGCGATCAAGCTTAACCCCTTGACGCCGTCGAGGCCACCTTGACCCGCAGCACATGATCCAGGCCAACCCAGGCCGCAACAGGCGATTCTTGACATTTCGCTGGATCATTCCTGTTACTGTCCACTCCGGTCCATGGCTATGTGAATCCTTACGTGATCTGATCGTGAACCGCTTACCCGCGGCAGACGCCGATCGGCAAGAAAAACGTAAGGAATCGCGCCCCATATTCGACCAAGCTCATACGATCGATCAATCGGAAAGCCCCACAACAATGCATGCCACCCTGCCCCTGTTGGTAAAAACTGACTTTCCTGCGCTGCAACGACGATCTGTCGAAATCCTGCAGGTCAACCTCGGTTATCGCTGCAACCAGAGCTGTCTGCATTGTCACGTCAATGCCGGTCCGCAGCGCAAAGAGGAGATGCGTAGCGAAACGATCGATGCGCTGACTGCCTTTATCGCGGCCAGCCCCGAGGTCAAGGTGCTTGATTTGACCGGTGGCGCGCCGGAGTTGAATCCGCACTTCGGCCGTCTGGTCGTTGCCGCGCGTAGCCGTGGCCTCAAGGTCATCGACCGCTGCAACCTGACCATCCTTGAAGAGCCGGGCTTTGAAGCCATGGCCGGTTTTCTCGCCGCGCATCGCGTAGAAATTGTCGCCTCAATGCCCTGCTATCTTGAACAGAATGTCGATAATCAGCGCGGCAAAGGCAGCTTCGAGGCCAGCATCAAGGCGCTGAAGCGTCTGAATGCCTTCGGTTACGGCGCCCCTGGAAGCCCTCTGATTCTCAACCTCGTTTTCAACCCGCAGGGGCCAAACCTGCCCCCGCCGCAAGCACCGCTGGAAGCCGCTTACAAGGATCATCTGGGGCACGAATTCGGCATCGTCTTTAACCAGCTTTTCACGCTGACCAACATGCCGATCCAGCGCTTCGGCTCGATGTTGATCTCCAAAGGGCAGTTCAACAGTTACATGCAGCTCCTGCGCAACGCCCACCGCGACGAGAATATCGAGCATGTGATGTGCCGCCATCTGCTCTCGGTCGATTGGCAGGGCTATCTTTACGACTGCGATTTCAACCAGCAACTGGCTCTGCCGATTGCCGAAGCCGGTCGCCCGCGACTGCACATCAGCGAGCTCAATGCCGAGGCGCTCGACGGGCATGCGATTCGCGTTGCCGAGCACTGCTATGGGTGCACGGCGGGGCAAGGCTCAAGTTGTGGCGGAGCACTGGGCAAAGAAACGGCCGTAGCGCCCAGTTGCCACGCGTAGTGCTCAATTTTTAACCCTGAAAGGATGGCCCCATGCAATGTGAACGTCTGTACAACATCAAAGCCTGTGTATTCGATGCTTACGGCACCCTTTTCGATTTCACCAGTGCGGCCGTGGCCGAGCGCGATGAACTGGGCCTCGATTGGCCAGCTCTTGCCGATCTCTGGCGACAGAAGCAACTGCAGTACACCTGGCTGCGCGGACTGGCCGGACATCACGCCGATTTCTGGCAGGTGACCGGCGATGCTCTGGATTTTTCGCTCGCCACCTTGAAGCTTGAACACCCAGGTCTGCGCCAGCGATTGATGGATCAATACTTGCGGCTCAATACTTATCCGGAAGTCGATCGGATGCTGCGCCGATTAAAGGAGGACGGCATGAAACTGGCCATTCTCTCCAACGGTACACCGGCCATGCTCGCGTCGCTCGTGCGGAATTCCGGGCTTGACGAGGTATTCGACGCCGTCCTGTCGGTTGAGGAAGTCGGCGTTTTCAAGCCGCATCCGTCCGTCTATGCCCTGGCCACACAGCGTCTTGAACTCGCCCCGGAAGACATCTGCTTCCTTTCGTCAAATGGCTGGGATGCCTTTTCGGCCAAGGCCTTCGGCTTCCGCGTCCTGTGGTGCAACCGTTTTGCACAAGCCGCTGAGCGGATTCCGGCAACGCCCGATGGCGAAATAGGCGATCTTTGTTCGCTTCCCGATATGGTCTTTTCTTCATCACCTGCGAAATGCGACTAGCCAACTTTAAATACCGGAATGAACAAAGCGACTCGACTGTTGCTGATTGCCGTCCTGATTGCGCTGATCACCGCCTATTTCGCACTCAATCTCGGGCGCTTCCTCAGCCTCGACTATCTCATGAGCCAGCAGGCGGCGATCGAGACCTGGCGAGCCGCACAACCGATGACGGCGGCGCTGGTCTTCTTCGTCGCCTACGTTGCCGTCACCGGCTTGTCGCTGCCCGGCGCGGTAGTGATGACGCTGGTCGGCGGCGCGGTGTTCGGCCTGCTCTGGGGACTGCTGCTGGTTTCCTTTGCCTCGTCGGTGGGCGCCACCCTGGCCTTCCTGGCCTCGCGTTTTCTTTTGCGCGACTGGGTGCAGCAGCACTTTGGTGAGCGGCTGCGCGCGATCAATGCCGGGGTTGAAAAAGAAGGCGGTTTTTATCTCTTTACGCTGCGTCTGGTTCCTGTCTTCCCCTTTTTTGTCATCAACCTGCTGATGGGGCTGACGCCACTGAAGACGCGCACTTTCTACTGGGTGAGCCAGATCGGCATGCTGGCCGGCACGCTGGTTTATGTGAATGCCGGAACGCAACTGGCGAAAATCCAGTCCCTATCGGGAATCCTCTCGCCCGGCCTGCTCGGCTCCTTCGTACTGCTCGGCATTTTTCCATTGATCGCCAAGAAGATCGTGGAAACGGTGGCGGCAAAGAAGGTCTATTCCCGATGGCAGAAGCCGGCACGCTTCCAGCGCAACCTGATTGTCATCGGCGGCGGTTCGGCCGGGCTGGTTACTGCCTATATCGCTGCGGCGGTCAAAGCGAAAGTGACCCTCATCGAAAAACACATGCTCGGCGGCGACTGCCTGAACACCGGCTGCGTGCCATCCAAGGCGCTCATTCGTTCGGCCAAACTGCTCTCGCACATGCAGCGCGCGCCGGAGTTCGGAATCCGCGAGGCCAAGGCGAACTTCGACTTCGCCGAGGTCATGGAGCGTGTACAGCGGGTGATCAAGCGCATCGAGCCGCACGATTCCGTTGAACGCTACACCCACCTCGGCGTCGAGGTGATCGAAGGCCGCGCGAAGCTGGTTTCGCCGTGGGAAGTCGAGGTCGTTCGCCATAGCGGCGAGTGCGAACGGCTGTCGGCGCGAAGCATCGTCATCGCCACCGGCGCGCGCCCTTTCGTACCGCCGATTCCGGGCATCGAGGACGTCGGCTACCTGACCTCGGACAACGTCTGGGCGTTGCGCGAACTACCGAAACGACTCGTCGTTCTCGGCGGCGGACCGATTGGCTCGGAGCTGACGCAGGCCTTCGCCCGCTTCGGCGCTCGGGTTACCCAGGTGGAAATGTTGCCGCGCCTGCTGATGCGCGAAGACCCGGAGGTTTCCGAACGGGTCATGCAGCGCTTCCGCGCCGAGGGCATCGATGTGCGGGTCGACCATACGGCGAAAAAGTTCCTTGTCGAGGGCGGCGAAAAAATCCTGATCGCCGAACATCAGGGCAATGAAGTCCGCATCCCCTTCGATGCCGTTCTCGTAGCCGTCGGCCGCGCCGCCAATCTCAAGGGCTACGGGCTTGAAGCACTGGGCATCGGCGCCAATCGCACGATCGAAACCAACGAGTTCCTGCAGACCAATTATCCCAACATCTACGCCGCCGGCGATGTCGCCGGTCCTTACCAGTTCACGCATACGGCGGCGCACCAGGCCTGGTACGCGGCAGTCAATGGACTCTTTGACCCGTTCAGGAAATTCCGCGTCGATTATTCGGTGATTCCGTGGGCCACATTCACTGAACCCGAAGTGGCGCGCGTCGGGCTCAATGAACTTGAAGCCAATGAACGAAAAATCGCTTTTGAAGTAACACGCTACGACCTCGACGATCTCGACCGGGCGATTGCCGACAGCGAGGCACACGGCTTCGTCAAGGTGCTCACCGTACCCGGAAAGGACAAAATTCTCGGTGTCACCCTCGTCGGCGAACACGCCGGCGACCTGATTGCCGAATACGTGCTGGCGATGCGCCACGGCATTGGCCTGAAAAAAATTCTCGGCACCATCCACATCTATCCGACCATGGCCGAAGCCAACAAATACGTCGCCGGCAACTGGAAGAAGGCGCACGCACCGCAGAAGCTGCTGGACTGGGTGAGCCGATTCCACCGCTGGCGACTGTAATGAAGCACCCGAATATGCTTCGGGCAAGCGTCCTGCAGAGTGGGCAGAACGGCCATCATCAGCATGGCAGTGGTGGCAGCCATTCAATTTGCGCCGCGCACGGCAGGTATCTCGCCGGGATCGCCTGTTCAAGCGCCGTGTAGAGCATGGTGGCTGTTAATGCCCAACCCTCAAAAAGGCAAAAATAGCGCACACCCCGACGATCCGCCGGCAATTGCCGGTTATTTGTTCATCAAGCAGCAATCTTTGTGGCGCGCGTGGAGTCTCCACGTCCCGCCAAGAGACCGTCCACCGAAATATCTTCGTCAAGTTCATCCCAATGAATTCCGTTAACCGACAGTTCGCATTTTTTGGCGCTGATCCGGCTTCGCATGCAGTAGCCGGGGAAACCACACCAAGGGGATTCCCGGTGTGCGGCCATCCGACAACTCAACCCACATACTGTTATCGTCAAACCGCACCGATTTAGCTGAAATGCTCATTCCATGCCCTTTCAATAAGCGTCGAGTTTTGCTCTACGACTTCCGCCAGTTTCCGCAACCTACCCGCATTCAAACCGCTACTACCCGGATGAACCAACGGATAAGCAGAATTTCGCTTCACCCCCACGGCCGCGAACATGCACATGTATTGGTTCTTTTGGGCCGCCTTCATTGGAGTAGAAGAAGAACCGGAATCCCTTGTAGCGAAAGATGACTGGCCTACCGTTCCTTATTGAGGGGGCGTCATTTCTCGCTGTTGAGCGATATAAGTAAAGAATATCCGGCGCCCGACGCCAACAACCTTGCAAAATTGGTCGGCTGTTTTCTTTTAATTTTCATAGAGCACCCTGGCATTTTCCAATTTCAGGACGTCGGTTCACGGTCGGCGGCATCCAACGGCGAATCCAGGTTATGACCGACGCTGCTGACACGAGCGTAGCCCATCCGGGGTGGCACAGGGTTCGTGAAACGGGACTCAATCGCTTCCATAATGCAAAAAGGTAGCACCTATTGAGCGAATGTGTTTCTTGTTTTCCGCAACGTTTTTCGCATTGAAAACTCACCTGCCAATAACTCACCTGCCAATACAATAAAGTTCATTCATTCCCCTGTTGCTTGATTGACGCCCGTTCCTTGTGTCAAGCGGCTGACTTGCCAAAATCCGGCGTATTGCTGCTCCAGAGTTCTTCTACTTATCGTCAGCAAAATCAAGCCTGTGACCTGCGATCGGCGTACTATGCCGAATATGAATCCGACCAAAGCGAGAGCGAAAGCATGAGTCTAAAAAAAGTTTCGAAAATAGCCGAACCGCAAACGAATGAGCTTTCGCTCACCCCCGTCGTTTTGCCAGCCCCGCCCCCAAACAGTGCCCTCCCGATCGTCGGCATTGGCGCCTCGGCGGGGGGTCTGGCCGCCTTCCAGGCCTTCTTCTCGGGCCTACCTGCCGACAGCGATCCGGGTATGGCCTTTGTCCTGGTGCAACACTTGGCCCCGAATCACAAAAGCATTCTCACCGATTTAATCCAGCGCTGCACCCGCATGCAGGTTTTCGAAGTCGAAGACGGCATGGTCGTGCATCCCAACTGCGTCTACATCATCCCGCCCAACCGCGACATGGCGTTTCTTAACGGCACCTTGCAATTGCTCGAGCCCGTGGCGCCGCGCGGCCAGCGCCTGCCGATTGACTTTCTGTTCCGCTCGCTGGCCCAGGATCAGCGCGAACTCGCCATTGGCATCGTACTCTCCGGCACCGGCAGCGACGGCATGCTGGGCGTACGGGCGATCAAGGGCGAAGGGGGCATGGTCATGGCGCAGAACCCCGAGTCCTGCGAGTTCGACGGCATGCCGCGCAGCACCATCGCCACCGGCCTTGTCGATTACGAGCTGCCGCCGGCCGAAATGGCGGCCCGGCTCTTGGCTTACACCGCACACGCCTTCGGCAAGCTCCCGCGACACGACACCGTCTCTACTCAGAGCCGCGAGGGCGCCCTGAAGAAGATCTTCGTCCTGTTGCGCGGCCAGACCGGCCACGACTTTTCTCAATACAAACCGAGCACCATCCACCGTCGCATCGAACGGCGCATGGCCGTGCACCAGATCGACGGCATCGACAGCTACGTCAAATACATGCAGCAGACGCCGCCCGAAGTCGAGGAGCTGTTTCGCGACCTGCTGATCGGCGTCACCCGTTTCTTCCGGGATCCCGAAGTCTTCGCGGTGCTGAAGGAAGAAATCATCCCCCGGCTCTTTGCCGACCAGCCGGCGGGCGGCGTCATCCGCGTCTGGTCGACGGGTTGCTCGACCGGCGAAGAAGCCTACTCGCTTGCCATTCTCCTGCAGGAACACATGGAGGCACTCAGGCAAAGCTACACGCTGCAAATCTTCGCCACCGACATTGACTCGCAGGCGATAGAGACCGCCCGCGCCGGGATCTATCCGGCCAGCATTGCCGCCGACATTTCACCCGAGCGGCTGGCACGTTTCTTTACGGCCACGCCGGATGGCAGCGCCTACCGCATTAACAAGGGTCTGCGCGACCTGCTGGTCTTTTCCAAACAGGATCTGATCAAGGACCCCCCCTTCTCCCGGCTCGACCTGATCAGTTGCCGCAACCTGCTGATCTATTTCGGCGCGGAGTTGCAGAAGAAGCTCATTCCCTTGTTCCACTACGCGCTGAAAGCGGGCGGCATCCTGCTGCTTGGCACCTCCGAAGGCGTCGGCGAGTTTACCGGGATATTTAGCGTGCTCGACCGCCCAGCCAAGCTGTATCAGAGCAAAAAAGACGTTAAGGGCGCTTCGCGTGCGTCCCTCGGCCATTTGCTGCCGTCGATGATGGATCATGAGCCGGGGGAAGCGTTCAACGGGGCGCGGCCACGCCGCGCCAGGACGAGCATGCCCGCGCCCGAGCCGCTCCGCGAACTGACCGAACAGGCCCTGATGCAGCAGATTGCCCCGGCCGCAGCGCTGGTCAATGGCCAGGGCGACATTCTCTACCTGCACGGGCGCAGCGGGATGTACCTGGAGCCGACCCCCGGCGAGCCGGGGAACAGCAACCTCCTGAAGATGGCGCGCGAAGGGCTACGGCAAGACCTGGACATCGCCCTGCACAAAGCGGTCTCCACCCACGATCTGGCAAGCGCCTTTGGGGTCAAGGTGAAGACCAACGGCCACTTCACACGGGTCGACCTGAGCATCCGACCGCTCAGCCACAGCGCGGCGCGAATGGCTGAGTTACCCGAGTCGCCAAAGGTGCCGCTCTATCTGGTTATCCTCGAAGAAGCCTCCGGCCTCGAATCCGAGGCCGTGCCAGCGGCAGACTTGCCCGCCGGTTCAGGCACAGACGGCGCCGCGAGCGAAGCACGCATCGCCGCGCTTCGGGAAGAACTGCGAGCCAAGGACGAATACCTGCAATGCACCCATGAGGAAGTGGAAAGCGCCAACGAAGAACTCAAGTCCTCGAATGAGGAAATGCAGTCGGTGAACGAAGAACTGCAATCGACCAACGAAGAGCTGGAAACCTCCAAGGAGGAATTGCAGTCGGTCAACGAAGAGCTGGCGACGGTCAACACCGAGTTGCAAACCAAGGTGCACGATCTTTCGCGCTCCAATAACGACATGAACAACCTGCTGGCCGGCACCGGAATCGCTACCGTATTTGTCGACCATCAACTGCGCATCCTGCGCTTCACCCCGGCGGCCAGCACCATCATCAACCTGATCCTCTCCGACGTCGGGCGGCCGGTCGCGCACCTCGTCTCCAACCTGGTTGACTACCCCAGCCTGGTGGCCGATACCCAGGCCGTGCTCGATACCCTGATCGCCAAAGAACTCGACGTACTGACGACGGCGGGCCACTGGTACTCGATGCGCATCAATCCCTACCGCACGCTGGACAACGTGATCGAGGGCGCGGTGATCTCTTTTGTTGACATCACGGAGACGGTGCACATTCGCGATGCTTTACGCAAAGCCAACAATCTGCTGCGGCTGGCGGTGGTCGTGCGCGATGCGCACGATGCCATTGCCGTGCAGGACCTGGAGGGCCGCATCCTGGCCTGGAACCCCGGTGCGGTACGCATCTATGGCTGGAGTGAAGGCGAAGCGCTGTCGATGAACGCGCGCGAACGCATTCCGCCGGACTTGCGCAAGGATGCGCTGAGCACGATACTTCAGCTCGGTCGGGCTAAAATCATGGCGCCTTACCATACGCAACGGATCACCAAAGACGGTGCGCGGGTCGACGTCTGTTTGACCGCCACCGCCTTGCTCAATGAGACCGGGGAGATGTATGCGATTGCCACAACGGAACGGGTTGTCGAGCCAAATGAACGATTGCCGGTGTCCGGCCCGTAGGTCGGAATATGCCCCGTAGGGATTCCCTTTGGAGACGCGGCGCTTAACCGACCGGCGTATCGACGCGGAGGCTGAATGGCATTGGAGATGCTTGATGACTGATAAGCCTGATTCAGTTGCCGGGTCGGTGCTGCGCCGACAGGCCGAGGAGATTGCCCGTAGACATAGCGTGCAGTCGCCGGAACAGCTTGCCGCCCTGTCGCCCGAAACCACACAACAAGTGCTGCACGAATTGCAGGTGCACCAGATCGAGCTGGAAATGCAGAACGATGAGTTGCGCCAGTCCCAGTTAGCACTCAAAGCCGCGCGGGCACGCTACTTCGAGCTTTATGACCTGGCGCCGGCGG
>JAYSZS010000159.1:0-4718 GCA_043737935.1 Propionivibrio sp.
CAACGCGTGGTGTGACATCGGGCATCACTGAGGCACGCTGTCTTGGGTGTCAGGATGGATACCGGTCACTTTGATAGGAGCAACGCATGATTTCAACTTCCATCAATTATCGCGAGAAGGATTTCGTGGCCGAAATAAAGCGGCTTACGGAAGGACGCGGTGCCGATATGATTGTTGACCTCATTGCAGGCGAGTACGTGGCCAAGAACTACGCTGCTGCGGCCATGGATAGGCGCATCATTCAGATCGGACAGAACGGTGTTGCAAATGACATTAATTTTGGGCGGATGCTGGTCAAACGTCTGACACATACCGGCTCGACCCTTCGTGCGCGCAGTATCGAAGACAAAGCAAACATTGCTCGTGACCTGGAAGACAAGGTATGGCCTTTGCTTGCTTCTGGCCAAATCAAACCACAAATATTCAGAACTCTCCCACTTAAAGAGGCGGCACAGGTGCATACGCTTATGGAATCCAGTACGCACGTAGGCAAGATCATGCTGGTGACAGGCACTTGAATCTTTGGAAATGATGGTTCGCTAACTTCGTATAATCGACCCGTCGAGATGATCGGCATGAGGTTAAGCGCTACAAAATGCCGAACTGCTGTCAAAAAAAGTTTTAGATCAAATGACCGAGAATTTACCTTGGGCACGCCACTCGATTCTGAGACCATTGCAGTCGCTGTTTCAATGTGAGCGATGTGCACCGCATGCTTCTGTCACAATATCAAACGACCGCAATCGCAGTGCCGGATCATAAATGTCGCAGACGAGCATCAGTTCATCCGCGGTCGTTGTGCGTAGAAGTTCCGTCAAGCCACTGATTACGGTGTCCGGATCGCCGATAACGCCAGCACTAAGAAATTCGCCGATAGCGGCCCATTCTCGCAGGCTCAAATGTGACATGAAATCTTCAACCGGTGGTGGAAAGGAGCGACGGTCTCCTCGCAAAATACCGAGTACGCGTTGATAGGTAGTACTCGCCAAAAATTCCGCTTCATCATTGTTCGGCGCAGCGATCAGCGGAACACTGATCATTACGTAAGGTTGAGCCAGCGACTCGGATAGACAGAAAAGGCTGCGGTAAAGCGTAATGGCCTGATGCAGCAAGCGAGGGGCGAAGTGTGAGGCAAAGGCATAGGGCAAGCCCCGCTCAGCGGCCAATCGAGCGGAAAACAGGCTCGAACCCAGTCCGCCTGAACCAACACGAATTCGTTGCGTACCCCCAGCAATATAGCCGACGAGCACGGCGGTGGCCGAACTCGTTATCCCTGGCATATTGTGGTGTTCCGCCAGCCAGTAGCGCTTGAAGCCGAGCGATTCAGCGTGCTGTGCGGTCTTAAGGGATATTGCAAGGGCGTCGGCCACAGTTCCATCTTCTCGTATAGGAACGAGATCGAGCATGGAGAGTGGAGTGTCATTAAGGGATTTCATTAGTTTGTTTGTCTGTGTCCTAGTCTGCTGGCCTTTCGGTGCGAATCGGCAACCGCCAGTGAGGTCTGATGAAATGACAGGTATAGCCGTTTGGAATTCGTTGGAGGTAATCCCGATGCTCGGGTTCGGCCTCCCAAAAATCACTGGCTGGAACGACTTCAGTAACGACCTTGTCGGGCCATATGCTTGAAGTATCGACGTCGGTGATCGTGTCTTCGGCAATCCGCCTCTGCTCATCACTGGTGTAGAAGATTGCCGACCGATAGCTGGTCCCGACGTCGTTGCCCTGGCGATTGCGCGTGCTGGGGTCATAAATCTGGAAGAAAAACTCGAAGATCTGTCGATAGCTGACGCGGGCAGGATCAAAGATGATCTCGACGGCTTCGGCATACCATGATTGCGATAGGTCGAATGGGGCACGTTGGCCCCCGTGTAGGCGACCCGCGTCGATAGAACGCCGGCGTAGCGGCGAACAAGATCCTGCACGCCCCAGAAGCAACCGTCGGCAAGAACGGTACGTTCCTCAGTCATTGCTTATCCTCCACCTGATTCAAGTAGGTTGCATAACCCTCAGCCTCCATAGCGTCGCGATGGATAAATCGCAACGAGGCTGAGTTGATGCAATAGCGCAATCCGCCACGTTCACCTGGACCGTCGGGAAACACGTGTCCGAGATGGCTATCAGCCAGCGCCGAGCGCACCTCGATGCGGATCATATTATGTGTGGCGTCTTGCCGTTCGATGACATGGGCAGGTTCAATGGGTTTGGTGAAGCTGGGCCAGCCGCATCCCGATTCAAATTTGTCGGACGAGGCAAACAACGGCTCACCCGATACAATATCGACATAAATACCAGGCTCCTGGTGATCCAGATATTCTCCGCTTCCAGGGCTCTCAGTACCGTTTTGCTGCGTGACGCGATATTGCTCCGGCGACAACTTCAGTAGGGACTGTTGGTCCTTGCTGACCTTCTTCATTCGCTTCTCCTCTTGCCTGACGAGTAAACCCGGTCGCTTGTGTAGAATTCTGGATAGTGCGTAGATGGTGCTATATGAACGCGAGGAAGCACACGTTGTGCAGATTTATTCGTCCCCAAAAATCTTCATTTCATCTCGTACAAATTGATTGCTCAAACCAAGAATGCCGGGCTGTCGACTTTCGATGGAGTGGGTGGTTTTTTTTGCTGGACTATTGATACCCCGACGCTTCTTGGTGATAACAGTGATCATGTGGCAAGGGCGTGTTTCTTCTTTTGTCAGTTGCATTAATTTCTCGTGTTATTGCGGGGTTTGATTCTGTGCGAGAGTTCGTTACGCGCTCCCAAATTAGATAGTGATCCTCATCGAACAGTTGATCTGTGCGCTAGCGCGCAATCTGTCACATCATTCGATTTTCGATTAGTCAGTGTCGGAACGTAATAGTTGCTAACACCATCCCTCTCGAAAATGCGATGGGCAAGCATGGATTGCACGGAACGCGTTATCAGGATTCTGAGGTAACCAACCATGTTTTGTACAAGAGCGCGGTTTTTATAAGGATTGGCTAATAGGTGTTTCAGCCTAAGAAAACAATAGCACTTTCAAGCTTGAATCGATGCCGGGCATCGATCGCCTGGTGGCGGGCACTTCGTATGGACTGTTACAGCGCACCAGGCTCGGGCACCGCTACGGGGTAACGATCAGGCTGCGAAATGTCTGCCGGCTTGCGGGCAGTTTTTTGCACTCGATGCCGTCAATCGTCACACCGCCGTCGTCACTCAGCAATTGCACCTGGCCGGTGTGCGGAATCGCGAACTGTGCCTCGGGCCGCAGGTCGTCCAGCTTGATTCTCGGGAGCGGCGATGCCGCATCATCGGGGCGGCCTGACCAGCGGAAGAGCGCAAAGCTGCCGTTGTCGGCCGTCGGCCCGGCGGCGATCAAGTAACTTGAACCGACCCGCTCGATGCTGCGGATTCCGCGCCGACCGAGGTCGAGTTCGATCGGCGTTCCGAAGCGGGCACGCTGGCCGGCGATCACTTTGCCGGGGTTCTCGAGCGGAATGAGCAGCGCGCGCTGCTGCGGCAGTGGGTTGCGCAGACCAATCAACAGTGTGCCGGCGGGCGTCGCGGCCAGCCCTTCGATGTTGAAACCGCCGTCGGCCTCGGCGGCGAGACGCGCCGCGTCGCCCGGCTTGTAAGGCTTGAGCACGGCGGACTCCTTCATGTCATGCAGCAGCCTGGTGTAGGGCTCGCCGACCGGTTTCAGTGCTGGTGGGTTGCCGGTCAGCACCTCGGTAGCAAAGAAACGGTGGCGTGCCGGTCTGGCCTTGCCCTTCCCGTCGCGGCCATGCGAGGTGATCCAATAGATGCGCTGGCCTATGGCCGCGGCGCCTTCGATGTCGGACTCCCGGTCGGCTCCGGTGTTGAGGAACTTCGACAGATTCAGCGACGCGATGGCCTGCGCCTGCCCGCGCCGATAGATGTAAAGCGTGTTGTGCTCGTCGTCACCCACAACGAAGTGCTCGGCATCGAGCGCGACAGCCGCCGACGCGTCGCACGAGCCCTGGTACGTCAAAACCGGCTGCGCGCCGGCCTGCGGCGACACGCCGGCAGCGAAAAAAAATGCCAGCACTGCTCTGATAAACACTGTCATATCGCGCCTCCCGCGTGCTGAAGTGGTTTCGCCTGGCGCAAAAAACTACCGGCCTGGGCACATCGTTGCGATCATAGCCGAGAGGCTTCTTCCTGTCATTGATGCAAGTCCGGTGGCATGATAAATTTGTTCTACGAACTGGATTCCGGGTCAAGCGCGAAATGGCGGGACTTTAATGAGTTAGTGCCAGAACAAATTTGCCCCGATCCGATGAGCACGCAACGCGCAGTCCGGTGCAATTCAGCTATACTCGTTGCGATTTCCGCCCCGGCCCTGGCGAGTAGGTTTCAATGCCTGCCGGCCGGTCTTCATCGTCAGAAAAACGTGCCGTTAATAAGCAGATAATCAGAAACAAGGCCACCCCAAGTCCTGGCGCGAGCGCCCGCACTACGGCACAACGCCGCATGCGGCCACCACGCAGGGCATGAAAGCGCTGCCCGACCTGCTCGAGCTGGCCGGCAGCACGGAGCAACCGGGCGTGGTGCGGGCGGCAACGGCAACGCTGGCCCAGCCCTTTGTCAGCCCTGGCACCTTGCACAACGCGCGCGTTGCTCAAGGACAGCGATCCGCAGGTACGCCTCGCCACGCTCGGAATGATCGAGCCGATGGACCGCGTCAACCGCGTGCTCAGTGTTTCCCCCCGCGCTGGCCG
>JAYSZS010000160.1:0-1902 GCA_043737935.1 Propionivibrio sp.
CAACTACGTGATGGCCACCGTGACCCTGTTTGTTTCCATCTTCAATTTGTTTACCAGCTTGCTGCACCTGCTGGGTTTCATGAACAGCAATGAGTAGCCGCGGCTTCCGCGGCAATCGTCGTGCGGCGAATACCGCACACCAGCAACAAAGGACTACAAAATGAATGAAATCTTGATGGGCTTGACGGGACTGACCGGTGGTGTGGGCTTGCTCATAATGGTGGTGGCGGGGCTGGCCCTTTTCCTGTATCTGGTGCCCGTACCGCTCTGGATTTCTGCCTGGGCTTCCGGGGCTTACGTGGGACTGTTTACCCTGATCGCCATGCGCCTGCGCCGCGTGCCGCCGGCTACGGTGGTCACGGCGCGGATCAGCGCGGTGAAGGCCGGCCTGGACATTTCCAGCAACGATCTGGAAGCTCACTTCCTTGCCGGCGGCAATGTCGTCAGGGTGGTCAACGCCATGATTTCGGCAGACAAGGCCAACATTCCTTTACCCTTCAAGCGCGCTGCGGCCATCGATCTGGCCGGACGCAACGTGCTGGAGGCGGTGCAGATGTCGGTGCTGCCCAAGGTGATCCAGACGCCAAAAATTGCGGCAGTGGCCAAGGACGGTATCCAGCTCATCGCTGTCTGCCTGGTTACGGTCCGCACCAACATCGACCGATTGGTTGGCGGCGCCGGTGAGGAGACGATCATCGCGCGTGTCGGCGAAGGCATGGTCAGCACCATCGGCTCCTCGGCGAGCCACAAGAGCGTGCTCGAAAGTCCGGATCACATCTCGAAGCACGTCCTCTCCAAGGGCCTCGATGCCGGCACTGCCTACGAGATCCTGTCGATCGACGTCGCCGACGTGACAGTGGGCGAGAACATCGGCGCCAAGCTGCAGATCGACCAGGCCAATGCCGACAAGCAGATCGCCCAAGCCAAGGCCGAGGAGCGCCGCGCCATGGCCGTCGCCCTAGAGCAGGAGATGCGGGCGCGTGTCGTTGAAGCCGAGGCCGAAGTGCCGCGCGCCATGGCCGAGGCCTTCCGCCAGGGCAATCTGGGCATCATGGACTATTACCGCATGAAGAACCTGCAGGCTGATACGAGCATGCGCGAAGAAATCGCCGGTGCCGAAAACGCGCCACTTGCCACTCAACGCAACTAGGACGCCCCCATGAAAAGCATCCCGGAGGAACTACTCTATGTCCTGATGTTTCTGGCCATCGTGCTGTTCCAATATCTAATGAAACGATTCGGACCGAAAGAACCCGCTAGTGACGAGCGTCTTGAGCAAATTTCCGATGAGGCGGAGGACGAGCCGGCAGCGCCTGCGGTTTCTGCCGCGACCGACGACCGTTTTGGATGCGGCGCAGCGTCCAGGACTTCGCTTGTGCCGCCGCGCCAGCGCTATTCCCGAGCGTCGCTGCTGGGCGCTCGGTGCGAAGTGCAGAACGCCGTGGTCACCGCGATGATACTGGGTCCCTGCCGCGCTTTCGAGTCGCACGATATCCGTCATTGAAACTGTTCTCGCCGCTTTACCGCCCGGCAAGGGTCTAATCCCGGCATCCTCATGCCTCCTGGTATCCGTTCGGCATGAATTTCGCCGAATCCTCGTTCTTCCCGATTCCGTCCGACGTGATGCTGGCTCCGATGTGCCTTGCCAACCCGCGTCGCGGTGGTGGCTCGCGCCACTGACCACTTTGACCTCGGTGGCGGGCAGGCTCTTCGGTTACACCATCGGCTATTTCGCCATCGATGCCGTGCTGCCCTCAGGCAGAGCAACCACTCGAAGATGCGACGGGGGTCCGCGGGATCGAAAACGCGGCTGTTCTCGTCACGGCCATACTAGGTGGTGACGTTGTCGCGACTGATGGTGCTCCAGAACGTGTTGGCAGGGTTGCCGCGCTCAGCCCAGCG
>JAYSZS010000161.1:0-4697 GCA_043737935.1 Propionivibrio sp.
CGAATCGATGCTGATCCCCAGCCGGCCGGAAACTTCCCGCACCGATCGCCCATGTTCAGTCACCTGTTTGGCTGCCTCGGACTTGAACTCGTCCGTATAACGCTTACCGCTCATATCCACCTCCGTCGTTGCCGTAATGTACGACTCGAAGATGTCTACTAAATGGGGGGCGATTCACTTGGGATGTTGCCGGAGGTCTGTGTGGTGGCCCACCAGCAACCAAATAGCGGCATCAAACCATTGATTTATATTAATTTATTTTCATTCCAGCGCGGGCATTACTCACAAACTTACTCACTTTCCTGCAGGCTTGCCGATCTTTGCCCTAGACGATGCCGCTTGAATTAAAACGCCAAGCTATTGAGCGGGTTCGATCGGGCTCACGCCTCCTCTGCACGCGCTTATAGGCTATGACGGTACAGAGAATTCGACTTTAATCGACGGCAGAGCCGCCTAAGTCTCGGTCGTTTACGAAATCGGGGGGGTCAACCGTGTCTTTGGTAGTCGCAACGCCTCGAATCTGCGCAACGAGCGCAGCAAGGGCTGCTTCGACTGCTTGCAGATGTTCGGTAACCTCGCCTTGCTCCGCAATCTTCACCGACTCCGGTACGCCAGTGGCTGCATCAGCTAACGTCGCCAGTTGGATATCTCCACCAACGCCACCTGGCGTAGTGCGCCGGACATGATCAATAGTCCATACAGCAGCAAGGCGGCCTTCCGCCAGTGTCGGCTCTTCGTCAGGCCACAGCAACCGTTTTAGCATTGCTAGAAACGGATCGGCAATGGCTTGACCAGAGCCCAGTGCCACGAATGGGAGATCGCGCGTTGCATGCTCCGGCGCTCCATTAAAATCGAACTGAAACAAATGAAACTTGTTTGCGACAGGTAGAGCAATCATCGACTTGCAGAGAGTGGTGCTTGCTTCACCCGTTAACCCGCGCTGGAGATTCGCGGTCTGCAGGTACGGGGCAACCAGCGCTCCAATCCGGGTGCCAATGATGTTCATCATCTGCTCGGGGCTTTTTGCCCCCAAAAAAGTCCGTTCAGGGCCCCATCCTCGATCCAGTGACTCAATAATGAGCTGCGCGATACCGACGGCCCCGGTCCCGGCAAACACAATCCTGTCGCGGATGATTGAAACCTTCTGTACGGACTGCTGCCCGATGGTTACTTGGCCGTTCGCGCCGAAAGTCGCTGCACTATCCGATGCGATTACGACTCCGTCCCTACACCTAATGCCAACGAGTACTGTCACACGACGTCCTTGAATACGCTGTTGACCTTCATTTCTGGAAACTCCTCATACACCGAAGCCACTAGCTGGTTAAAGCCAAGTGACTGGGTGTAAGTAACTAGATTCGCAAGATAAGTAACAATGTTTGGATCTTCTTGCGCACGCAGAGCTTCTGCGGCCGCTCGCCCTGTCGGCGTCACCCGGAACTCCTTGTAACGCGAGGCAGGAGGACGCGAGATAACGACAAAGCCGTGTTGTTCCAAGGCCTCTGCATCTGAGTAAATTTCCGCCGAGAACGGACCGTAGTCATATGGCTTGAATTGATAGCGGCCAGTGCCTGGAAGCATTTCCGCTGGAACCTTCGCGGCGAACAAAAAGAGCGCCTTCTGCAATTGCACGGGCTGAAGCGCAGATCTAGCGGAATCAATCGCCAATAGTGTGGAATCGATAGGTCGCATATTCCCTCCCGGTTACTACTAGAAACAGCACAGACATTAGAGTCTACCCAGCCAAATTGGCGTTATGGCGCATTGCTTGAGGATATGAAGGATGGTAGGTCATTTTCATGATGACTTGCGCATAGTCATTTGGCAGCAACAGCGGTGCTTATCTTCAACCCTTCAAAGATTTTCACGTGGCCGTTTCTAGGCGCGTCATAGGCGTACATAGAGCGTAACAGCCAAAATTTCTGCCACAACGCATCATTGTGGTCAAAAAAATTGACCGTGAGGCCGAGATTCTGAGCTTCTCGCGCATCTACAACTGAGCCATGAGAATGGAAACGCTGACGAGAAGCTAAGGTTCCGACGGTTTCGTCTATTGTTTTTTCGTCAGCGTCTTTCATCATTCCGCTCATGAGCAATTCCTTAGCGAGGCGCGTAGTCTGCAATATCGCAGTCTGTGCCGCCTGTACTAGGATCGGATTTGCAGTCAGATCATTCAAAATGAACTCCGCAGGAAGATTGCCCAGAAACGGATCAATCGGTCCAAGTTCTGACGTTGCTGACATCAGGATTTCTTTGGAGGCAAGAGCCATTAGCGTGCCATTACTTTTTGCACGTCTCGGTACAACTACACGTAGGTCTGGTGCCATTAATCGGAGCATGGCGCAGAGCTTTTCTGTGGTATCTGTTACGCCACCTGGAGTCTCAAGCAGGAGATCGATGCCGTCGTGGTGCCTATCTCTCAGCAACTCATAAAGGAACTGATCGTCACCAGGATCGATGCCAGCAAGTGAATTGTCTGTGTCGGTAAAATAGACAATTAAATCGCGGCCAGTCTCGGACTCAATATCCGAGATCAAAAGCTGGCGCAAATACCTGTCTTTGTGGCTCACCCAAAAGAGAGGCGATTGATTCGGGACTTCTTTAGTCCTAGGAAAGCTTTCTGGCATGGTTGCCACGGTCCTTCGCCTGGAAAGTTACGCGCGCTTTCTCTGCTCAGCCTCTGGCTCAGGCTCGTCATCCATGCTCAGAATTGCATCCATGAGTACCCTGTTCGGATCTAGAACGGGGCGCACGAGAACTTCGTCGCGCGCTAAGCGCTCTACCGACCTGGAGTCAAAAATTTTCATGCCTTCATCCTTGGCTGAAGTTGCTTCACTAAGCAGACTGGAATAGTAGCGGTTCATGTAGGCTGCCCCTGTTGGCGGCTATGAGTGCTTTCGTAGCACTTGAACGTTGAACTTGGCTACGAGTATCACAGCATCAAGTCTCCGAAGGTGAGACTGGTTTCAAGCATTTATATTCCCGAATCATGGGCTTACTGTCTATATATAACGTAAAAAATGTGATCGCCAGGACGTTCAGCTTGGCCCCAGTCATTTTTGCCCTACTGGGCGCGTGGGAGCCCGCTCCCGCAACCCTATGGGGGGGGTGGCCCATTGGCATAGGATCGTCGCTAAGGCGCTCCTATCGCGTGCTGCGGCCACGATCAGCTCCCTACAGGGCGTTGCCGCTTATCGGCTGACCCGGGGCAAAACGTAACTTCTCCGGCAATGCGCTGGAGACTGCATGCCCCAGTTCAGGCCCGGAAGTGACACCGTACACACCAACGAGTGTACTGAGGTGTAATCCTTGCCGACTGTCAGACGCTAGGGTCAGAAGTAGAACAAGCCTCTTCGATCCTGCCACCGTACTGGCGCAGGTTTGCTAGTGACCGCTCACGCCCGGCGTGTGTTCGTGGCCCTGTAGAAGCGCCGCCGTGCCACTTGCACCGCCGTTTGCCGGGGATGCTCAGTCCTTGGCAGGGTTGGCCGTCACGGCGTCGCCTAGCGCCACATATGACACGCGCCTGATTCGTCTTGTTCCCTGAGGGGCAGCTACCGAAGTCATTCACGCGCGCACACGCCCGCGATGTGTCGCTTAATTCCGGAGCTGCCGGACTTGCACCCGCGCGCGGACCTGTCCGCGATTCCGAAGATGTACGCATGCGCGCGTAATGCTCAGCAACCCCGGGAGATGTTGCCGGACTCGTGGGCTTGTCTATTTCGCTCTGTTTTAGACCCGCGAACACGGCCCATTCGGCAATGATCGTGTTGAGGATGCCGCTGTTGTTGTTGGTCGGGCCGTAGCGGGTGCGCCGGCTTTCGATCAAGGCCAAGGCGTCCGGGCTGGGGTAGTAGTCGATTCGGGCCAAGCCTGCGCGTCGCTGCCGTTGCCGTCCAGCGATGTGTTCGCGGTCTTTGGACAAATAGCCGTCAGTCATCGTGCCGCCTTGCTTTGTGGGCTGTCTTTTCTCATGTCAGAAAAACGGTGCGCAGTGAGTCGGCACGTCACAGCAGTGACAGCTAGAGACGGGCACAAACACGCTGCCGCTTGGTAAGAATCTATAAAGGTGTACGGATGGCGTAGCGAGGCGGCGGCCGAAAACCATCATTTTCGATACGGATGGCGTAGCGGTCATGGTGTCTTTTCCGGGCTGTCGATACGGATGGCGTACTGGTCCGCTACGGATGGCGTATAGGGCTTGCGATTTTTCGCGGGGCGGATGAATGCCGGTTTCGGGTGTTTCCACTCGCCGGATGCGACAGCGGCCGGTGCGCAATCGAGCTTGCCGCCGCATTCGTGGATGGGATGCCAGGTCAACGCATAGAGGTTGGCGCCAATGTAGAGGCCGCCTTGCCGGGTCAACGTGATGAATCCGAAGTGCCGCAGTTCCCGCGCCGCCCATGTGACCGTTTCCGGCGATGTCCAACCCTTGGGCTTCAGCACCGACAGCGAGGCGCAAAGGTCGCCATTGTTCCGGCCGTTGTACTGCCGCGCGATGTCGCACAGCAGCTTGATTGCCGTGCCGCTGGCCTGCCGCCAGTTGGCGGAGTCTTGAACGTTGTGGGGGATTAACGTGAAGGTTCCCGACTCGCTACGCCCTTTGTGCTTTCGCCGGCTGCGAGGCTTCATGCGACGCAGCCTCGCCAGATGCTGCCGGATGCCACGCGCGCGCCGTGTGCGTCGATTGGTGCGCT
>JAYSZS010000162.1:0-4657 GCA_043737935.1 Propionivibrio sp.
AAGCCCGTCGAGGGGTCGCCCTTGTGGAACAGGATGTCGCCGCGCAGCACATTGAGCTCGCGTGTTCCGCGCGCAATGCGGGCAATTTCATCCGCCTCAAGCCCGTTGAAAAAGTGGCACATGCGAGAGCAGCGCCTCGATGTTGATCCCCTGCTTGGCGTGCATGACGGACTTTCGGAAGGGCTGGATCTAATTACACGCAATGCTCGCATTAGTTGGCGGGCGAGGCAAGAGTGCTGGATCATGCGAGGCGAGGTCAAAAGATCGGCTATATCAATGTTAATTGTCGGTACAGGGTAACGCTGAACAAATCACCATAAAAATGGTTTTGAGGCCAATCAAGAAAAGCATGAATGACCAACGGGGCACATGGCCCCGTTGGTCATCGGCAACGGCTTACGACCTGGTACACATCATGTTGCGTGTTTTGAACATTGAATTTTCCGGTCGGGGTGACCAGTCTGGGGTCTTTGATCACGGTTTTCAGCTTGCGCGTCTTGTTCGAAGCGTTGGCCGCCACCATGAAGTAGCGCCCCGTAGAATCAAAACCACCATCGTGCAGAAAGCGCGCGGCGTCCATGGTCGTCACCTTCAGGTTCTTGAGGTCACTGTAGTTCACCGCCATTATCTTGCCGGTCTCCTTGGCATTGACGATGAACTCGGGGTGATAGTGCGAAGCGACGATTGACGACACGCGCGGCTCAGGATGGTATTCCTGTTCATCCACCGTCACGCCACGTGTCGATTCAATCCTCAGCGGGGTGAGTTTATTGACTTCCATGATCACGTATTGTGGCGGCCAGTAGGTGCCGGCAATGGCGTACTTGTCTTCGTACCCCTTGTATTTCGACGTTTCGACCGATCGGGCTTCGAGGCCAACTTTTATTTCGGCAACGTTGCCGGGTTCCGGCATCCACAAGTCGATCAGGTTGATTCGGGCGTCACGACCAATTACATACCAATACCGCCCCGATTGCGACATACGCGAAATGTGCACTGCATAGCCGGTTTTGATGACTTTGACAATTTGCTTCGTTTTTCCGTCAATCAGTGCAATTTCGCCGGAATCACGCAAAGTGACCGAGAAGAGATTGCCGAGATCGAGCTTGTTCATTTGTTTGGTCGGGCGCTGGCTCGGCGGAACGGTTATTTTCTGCGAGGCCAGCATTTCCTTCTTGCCCCATTCAGGCGGCGTTGGCGGCTCCTGCTAAATATAGCGCGCCATCATGTCGACTTCGGCGTCGGTGAGATCGCCTGAGGTTCCCCAATTCGGCATGCCCCCGGCAGAGCCATATTTGATGAAGACCTTGAGATATTCCGTACCGCCGGCCAGTGTCTTGTCAGTAGTCAACGGTTTGCCCTTGCGCCCTTGCGCAACACGTCATGACAACCGGCGCAACGCTCGAAGTAAATTTTCTTGGCATTATCAAATTCTGCCGTGGTCATGGCAGGGGCTTTCGGATTCATGTTCTGGTGCATCTCGGTCTCACCGACCGGCGAGGAACCACTGCCCATATAGCCTGCCTCCTTCGGGCTCACGGCTTTTGCCTTGTCTTGTGCAAAAGCGTTTGATGCAAGGGCTAACGCCAAGGCAATCATCAATCCGGATCGGCGCCCTATTGTATAGATTTTCGTCATAATCCTCCTGGGTTGTAATTTTTTGTCATACCCATGTCAGCCAGCCATTTTTTGCTGGACGTTGCCATTATGTACTTATGGCCTGATTAAACTTTGATATTAATCAATTCCAATTCTGTTTGAGGAGTGAGGCTTCGCACACTAGCAATTCCGGGGTCGGATCGGTCAGGGACGTCACCACGTACCGGGGATTGTCGCTCAGGGCCATCACTTCAGCTTTCACCACCACACGGTAGATCTTGGGCCAGGATCCGGCCTGATACTCGACCTCGTCGTACAGACGGGTTGCCGCAGGCTCCGGAATTCCCAATTGTTAAGCGTTGGCACACTGTATCGGGTGCAGCACGCGAGCCCGTTCCAGCAAGGGCCTGGCCAGGGGCGAGAGCACCGCGTTGCCGGCCAGGCCGAAGAGGAAATCCAGATGCGGATCCGATTCGCACAAGACCATCAGTTCCGGATTCGAGAAATGGCGACGGCCAGCGCCTGGGCCACTGCATGGGCGCCTTGTAACAGGAGCCGCGACTGGCCGTCATGATGGCCTTTTATGAAGGTCTGACACACTCCGAGATCGCGCAGCGGATGTTGCGCCCCTTTGGCACCATCAAGGCGTGGACCCGGCGCAGCCTGATGCGGCTCAAGGTCTGCATGGGGGTGTCGGCATGTATTGATATGAACATACTTCTGTTGTTGATCAAGTTGCCATTGCTTGCAAGGGAAGGCGCGACGGCGCCTTGAAGCCGTTATGCAAGGTCACCCGTTACCTGGCAACCATACTGCGAACGCTCGTAGTCATTTAAAAACAGCGCACAACTATCATATGAATTCGACTCCCTTATTACGATTGGGGTCGGTCTGCCATTGCGGTCAACTTAACATTCCTTCTGGAGCAGACGTACCACCATGCGGCAAGGAGAGCGCACTTTGCTCGACCGCTTTGTAGCGCCGTTGCATCACCAAGCGATGCGCCGATCAAACTCGATCTATGGTTCGGTTTGGACTGACATAGTCCTTTGAGGATCGTTGCCCGCTGTTTAATACGTGGGCTTGCCCTTGCGGGCTGCCAATGGTTAATATCAATGAATGAGTTTCGCATCGAACACCGGAAATCGTCATGCGCGTACTGCTGGCTGAAGACAACAAGCAACTGGCTGGCCGGCTCCGCGAGGATTTATTGCGGCGCGATTTCGCCGTCGATCTGGCCGGAAATGGCGTCGATGCCGAGCACCTTGGCAACGAGGAAGATTACGATTGCGTCAACCTCGATCTCGGCCTGCCCCAAGGCCCCGGTCTGGAAGTCCTGAAGAACTGGCGAAAGCGTCGCAAACTGATGCCGGTACTGATCCTTACCGCCCGCGATGCGTGGCTCGAGAAAGTCGAAGGATTCCGTGCCGGCGCGGACGACTATATGGCTAAACCCTTCCACTTCGAGGAATTGCTGGCCCGCCTCCACGCACTAATTCGCCGTAGCCACGGGCACGCCCTGCCAATCCTGGGCGGAGACGGACTGAGCCTTGACGAGGATCGCCAGACGGTAATCCGCGATGGCGTCCCGAGCGCACTCAGCGGCGTCGAATTCCGCTTGCTGCGCTACATGATGCTGCACCCCAGCAAGTTACTTTCCAAAACCGAACTTGGCGACCACATCTTCGCCGACGATTCAGACAAGGACAGCAATGTCATCGAGGTCCATGTCAATCATCTACGCAACAAAATCGGCAAGCATCGCATCAGCACGCGTCACGGGCAGGGTTATGTGTTTGGCGAGACGGATTGATGACATCAATCCTGAAAGCACTGACGATCGGACTCACCCTCAGCCTGGGGGCCGTCTTCGCGGTGCAGTGGTCGGTCGGCCGCATCGCCATCGAAGCCATGATGGAAGACTATGTTGCAGCGGAACTTCGCCAAGACGCCGACGAGTTGTCGACGGCGCTTGCGGTCAATACCGGCGGAGGAATCCGTGGTCGGTATTTCGCACTTTGATCCCGTCTACCTGCAACCGGGTTCCGGCCACTTTTTTCAGATCACCGCGGATGGCGTTAGCACGATACGTTCGTCTTCCCTTGGCAACTTCAACATCGAAGTCGGCGCCACTGCACCCGACCGTACCGAGACCAGTCGCCGGGCCGGGCCCGACTGGCAACAGTTGCTGTTCAGCGCCATGGGTGTCGAGCGCAGCGGTCGCCAGTTCACAATCGCCGTTGCCGCCGACATGCTGCCGATCCGCGAGCGAATCGATGCCTTTCTGTTGCGATACACGCTATTGACGCTGACCATGTTCGCCGTCCTGCTCGCGCTTCAGGTCTGGATCGTCCGCCGTACCCTGGCTCCGCTACGACGTGCGCAAGCCGACGTCGTACGCCTGGAACATGGCGAAATCACCCAACTCGGCGAGAGCGTACCGAGCGAAGTCCTGCCCAAGATCCGCAAAATTAATCACCTTCTGGCCGTCCTCGGCGAACGCCTGCGACGCTCGCACGAGGCGCTCGGCAATCTGTCGCACGCGCTTAAGACGCCGCTGACGCTGCTCACCCTGATGTCCGACCACGAATCGATCCGTGCCGACCCCGCGCTGCGTACACAGATTCAGGAACAGCTACGAGTTCTCGGCAGCAGCAGAGACCGGGAACTACGTCGCGCCCGTGTCGCCGGCCTGAGCAGCCGACATTGCCACCACGATTTCACCCGCGGCACGATTTCGCAGCGACCGCGAAGACCTCATCGAGCTTGCTGGAAACCTGCTCGACAATGCCTGCAAATGGGCGCGCCACAAGATCGGTGTGAGCATCGGCATGGATGCAGCGGACGGATTCCTGCTCGCCATCGAGGACGACGGTCCCGGATGTGCGGACGCGGATCTGGAGCGGATCGCTCAACGGGGGGTACGCTTGGACGAGGCGAGGGCCGGTCACGGGCTGGGTCTGGCCATCGTCCGCAACATCGTCTCCAGCTACGGTGGCGAATTGTCTCTTGGCCGCTCCAGCCGCCTTGGTGGCATGCTCGTTTCGGTCTCGATCCC
>JAYSZS010000163.1:0-4646 GCA_043737935.1 Propionivibrio sp.
TACATCTGATTAAGATGTTAGAAAAACAATTTTGATAAACGCACTGGATTCCGGGTCAAGCCCGGAATGACGGTAATTCAATGAGTTAGCGTTAGAACAAATTTACCGTGCCTGTCCGTTTGACCGGAAAGACCGGGTCAGACATAATTAGTTATTTTTCCTCTTCCGCCATTCGCGTTGCCGCACCGGTTTTTTAGTTGTGGCCATTGTCAAATGCTTGAGAGATTTAACCGGATCGGATCAGATAAATGACCAAGAATCACCCGTCGCTCGCTATTGACCCCTATTACGATGGCGTTCCAGCGTACATGACTGAGGTTTACGACTGGGCGTATGTCGATCCCAAGTGGGTACGCGTGCTGGATCACAATCTGGTGGTGCGGGTTCAGTTGTTCCTGAACGACCAGCGTCTGATTCGTTCCTATCTGAACGAGATCAAGGCAGGAATGCGCGTGTGGCAACTGGCGCACGTTTATGGAGATCTGGTGACACGTGCGGCGCACACAGTGGGGCCGAGTGGTGTTTTTCATCTGACCGACGTTACGCCAATCCAGCTTGAACATGCCCAGCGCAAGCTGGCCGGCCTGGACTGGACCAAAGTCATTCGCAGCGATGCGGCCAGTTTCAACAGCGAAGAGCGTGTCGATTACGACCTGATCTGCAGCTTCTTCCTGCTGCACGAGGTTCCGGACGAGAAAAAATTCGAAATCGTCGATCACATGCTGCAAAAGTTGCCAAAAGGCAGCAAGGCCGTTTTCGTCGATTACCATAATCCGTCTAAATGGAATCCGGTTCGCTACATCCTCAAAATCGTCAATCGCTATCTGGAACCGTTTTCTGAAGCGCTCTGGAAGAACGAGTTAAGCAGTTACGCCAGTCAGGCCGAACGCTTTACATGGCGCAAACGTACGTTCTTTGGCGGTGTTTATCAGTGCGTGGTGGTTGAACACAAATTGTAGTGCGTGTATGTGCTCGTCATGACCCCCAAAAATTACTAGCCGGTGTTTAACGTGAGCCGTGCCAAGGCGCTGTCTTTCAGTGGGTGCGAATCCCACCCGATATTTTTTGTTCCAACCGGTAGCAACCGGAGCAGTCGTGGAGGTAACGAAGCGGCTGAAGACTCTGGTGTAGAGGGTTCTGAAAGGGACTTGGCGAACATGTAGGCCGTAATGTGAAATGAACACTGAGCAGGCCTCGAAAACGGTAATGCGGAAGCCGACCCGGCGTAAATACGGGGAAGGCCGCCGTCACAGGTGAAGAGAGCGGAAAGCGCAGCCTGTGATTCCGCCGGGGTATTGGTGACGGCATGTGTGGAAGTAGAAGACGGACGCAACACGGGAAACCCTGTCACGTGGTCACACATGAGGCCAACCGGACTCCCGTGAGGGACAGGCTGGGCGAGCTAGGGTGGCGGATAGGCTCGAGTACCGTTGAAGCCGAGTAATTTCGGCGTAGGGAAGGGGCCTTGGTTCAAGATCAACGCAGAAAGTTGTCCGGTTCGATGAGGGCCCACCAATCCATCATCCACAACTTATGGCAACAACGTCAGGAATACGAATTTTATGTTTCACAGCTCGTTCATGAAGAGGCGGCGCGAGGTGACTTCACGGCTGCACAAGCGCGTCTGGATGACATTCCGGATCTGCCGACCTTGACGCTGGGTGCAGACACCATAGAACTCGGCGATTGCTTGTTGCCCAACGGGCAATACCTACCCGCGCGATTGAGGATGTGTACCCTATCGCCACGGCCGCCGTGCACGGCATGGATTACCTGCCGACCTGGAATTGCAAACATATCGCCAATTTACAAATGCGCCGCAAAATTGAGCGAGTCTGCCAAAGTGCGGGTATTGAGCCGACGCTGATCGGCACCCCGGAAGAACTACTCAATTCAGGAGAATGAACCAAGTGGCAAGACCCGATTGTTGAAGAATTGAGCAAGCTGCGCGAAGCACATCCCGAGTCACATCATTTTAATTCGGACAGCATCTTTGCCGAACTGAAGCAGAAAGAAGACCTTGCCCGCAATCAGGGTCGAATATTTGTCACCCTTCCCAAAAAACCTGTGCTAGAAATCAAGGTTGCTACTTAGTGTCCGCCGCTAGAAGCTAAATACCGAGTTCAGATGAATGCCGGCGACACCGTTGCCCAGACTTGGAACCTCATCCCCGGGTTGGCGCTGACGGACGAACAGATAGTGGCGCTGACCACCGATATGGTGCTCTGAAAGAACCCAATCAGGGTTGCCATTTGCATCGCTGTATGCCACCTGTAATAAAAAAATGCTCTGATACTGAAGTTACAAGAGAGCGAGTCGCTCAGGGAGTCTTGATGCGCCTTCAGGGCGAGCTGAAGCACTCTGGCTGCGAGGCAGCCTGTGCGGGCTGTTCCGCATCCCCTTCTATGCCTCGCTCATCGCCCAAAGTTACCCGCCGCCTTACACCCTCCTGACCCTGCACGAAGCTGCCCGTGCGCTGAGCATCCAGACCGGCCATCACCCCCTGGCCGGCTGTGACTGGCAAAAGCTGCCGTTTCCACTGATCGCCTTTGCCCCGCCCAAAACACCCGATGATCTGGAAAGGGTGGGCACCGCCGCCGAATCGCCCGAAATGTCCGAATCCGCGGAACAAGCCCCCGACTCCCCAATACTCCCGCTTCCCCCGCTCCGCCCCCTGCTCATCGTCAAAGCCTCGACCGACCAGCTCCTCTACTTCCGCCCCGGCCAGCAGACCCACGAAACGATGCCGATCGCCGACGCCGCCACCCGACTGGCGCCCGAACTCCTCCTCGTCGCCCGCGACAGCACGGCGAGCGGCGGCGAGCCGGACGACATCGCCGGTTTCACCACAAAACCGAAAGCCTTTGGGTTTTCCTGGTTCATCCCCGAACTGCTCAAACACAAGTCGCTTTGGCGCGACGTTCTGCTCGCCTCGCTGGCCATCCAGATCGTCGGCCTATCCACCCCGCTGTTCACCCAGGTAATCATCGACAAGGTCGTCGTACACTAGTCCAGCAGCACGCTGATCGTCCTCGGTGTCGCCTTGGTCATGTTCATGCTGTTCACCAGCAGCATGAGCTGGCTGCGCCAGTACCTGGTGCTGCATACCGGCAACCGCATCGACGCCGTGCTCGGCAGCCAGGTGCTGCGTCACCTGCTGCGCCTGCCGCTGCCCTATTTCGAGCAACGCCCGACCGGCACCCTGGTCGCCCGCCTGCACGGGGTGGAAACGATCCGCGAGTTCGTCTCCGGCGCCGCCGTCACGCTGAACCTCGACTTCCCCTTCCTGTTCATCTTCCTCGCCGTGATGTTCGCCTACAGTTGGCAACTGTCGCTGATCGCCGTCGGCCTGCTCGGCCTGATTGCCCTGATCAGCCTGCTCGTCGCCCCGCTCTTTCGCGAGCGGCTCGACCGGCAGTTCATGCTCGCGCCCGCAACCAGTCCTTCCTCACCGAGTACGTGTGCGGCATGGCCACCGTCAAATCGCTGCAGATGGAGCCGGACATCGAGCGCCGCTACGGCGACCTGCTCGCCCAGTACCTCGCCGCCGGCTTCTCGACCAAACAGATCGGCAACACCTACAGCGTCATCGCCAACGCCCTCGAACAAGTGATGACGCTCTCCATCCTCATCGTTGGCGCGCTGCTGGTGATGCAGAACGAGGGGTTCACCGTCGGCATGCTGGTGGCCTTCCAGATGTTCGCCAGCCGCATGAGCCAGCCGATGCTGCGCCTGGTCGGCCTGTGGCAGGAGTTCCAGCAGGCCAACGTCGCCGTCAAGCGGCTCGGCGACATACTCGACATGCCGCAGGAGCCGCATGCGCTGATCCCGCAGCGCGAGCCGTCCGGCCAAGGCCACCTCGCTATCCACAACCTGGCCTTCCGCTATGGTGACCATCTGCCCTGGCTCTACCGCAACCTGGAAATGGCCTTCAAGCCCGGCCACCTCTCGGTACTCATGGGCCCCTCGGGCTGCGGCAAGAGCACGCTGGCCAAGCTGATGCTCGGCTTCTATCTACCGCAGGAAGGGCAGATCGAGCTCGACGGCAAGGACATCCGCTTTCTGGCGGCCAACGAACTGCGCAGCGTGTTCGGCGTGGTACCGCAGGAGACGGTGCTGTTCTCGGGAACGCTCTACGAGAATCTGGTGATGGCGCATCCGCATGCCAGTTTCGACGATGTGATCGCGGCGTGCAAGGCGGCGGAGATTCACGAAGTCATCGAGAAACTGCCGGGGGGCTATCAGACCGAGATTGGCGAACGCGGCACCGGGCTCTCGGGCGGGCAGAAGCAGCGCATTGCCATTGCCCGGGCGCTGCTCAAGCGGCCGAAGATTCTGATCTTCGACGAGGCGGTGTCCCATCTCGACCAGCCGACGGCCGAACTCTTTGCGCGGACGATCAACCAGCTCAAGGGCAAGGTGACGATGCTGTTCATTACGCACCAGATCCCGAGGGGGTTACAGGTCGATGAGGTGTTCAGCATGGGCGAGGATCGGCATACGACGAAGGTGGAAGTGGTGGGGGAGGAGTTATGAATAGGACTTTGGTGTTAGGGAAACACTGAATAAGTAGCAAAAGAAGTGAACGATCTTTTAGTCATGTCATCAAAGAAATGGGATCGATCACGGGGGTTAAGACGATGAAG
>JAYSZS010000164.1:0-1862 GCA_043737935.1 Propionivibrio sp.
GTCTCACCAAACAAGCCGGGCAGTTTAAAGGATTTGATGAAACCTGTGCTGACCCTTGAATCGCACGACAATACGCGCCGTACCATCGGCCGCGCACGACTAACCTATCTCACCTCACCGATGACATCAACTACTCAACCTGCTTTACCCGAACCAGGGTTCGGCCTGATTTACGCCGATCACGCACTGCTCGTGGTGAACAAGCCGGATGACTTGCTTTCCGTTCCCGGACGCGGCAGTGACAAGCAGGATTGTCTGATCAAGCGGGTTCAGGCCGACTACCCGGATGCACTGACCGTACATCGTCTGGATTTTGACACCTCGGGCTTGCTCGTTATCGCACGCGGCAAGACCATTCATCGCTGTCTGAGCATCGTGTTTCAGGATCGGCGGGTAGAAAAGCGCTACATCGCCGTGGTCGATGGAGAACTCGCTCAGAACTCTGGCGAGGTGTGTTTGCCGCTCATCGTTGATTGGCCAAACCGCCCGCGCCACAAGGTCGACTTCGAGACAGGCAAACCATCGCTCACCCGCTACCGCGTGTTGAGCTACGACGCTGCGGGTCACTGCTCACGGCTTGAACTCACACCGGAAACCGGACGTACGCATCAGCTTCGGGTGCATATGCAGGCGCTTGGCCACCCGATCCTCGGCGACTCGCTTTACGCCGACGCGCTGACCAGGGCCAAGGCGGATCGCCTGCTGCTGCACGCCAAATTCCTGGCCTTCGCGCACCCGGAAAGCGGTGAGCAATTGAGCTTTACCTGTTCCGCGCCCTTCTGACCAGCGTTCAGACCAACAGCCTCACACCACCACCCTTCAGATCATCATGAAAATTTCGAATCGCCCACTCTGGCTCGTCGGCTTCCGCCCATTTTTTTCACTGGCATGCCTGTCCGGTCTGAGTCTGCCTATTCTGTGGGCATTGATCTTTTCCGGAACGCTGTCGGCACCAGTCACCTCGTTCACGCCGACTCAGTGGCACGCCCATGAGATGTTCTTCGGCTTTGGCTGGGCAGTGCTTGGCGGCTTTCTGCTGACTTCGACCAAGAACTGGGTCAATCGGCGTGGCTACCATGGCCATGCGCTGATTTTTCTCGTCGGCGCGTGGCTGATCGAACGCGTCGGCATGTGGTTTGAAGTCGCCCTGCCGCCGATTCTGTTCCGCATTTCGAACAATCTCTTCCTCGTTTCGATTGTCGTCATGATCGCGTGGACGCTGCTCAGATACCGCGAGGACGACAGCTATCGCGACAATTATTTTTTCCTCATCATCCTGCCACTCTTTCTCATTGTCAAGAACCTGATGCTCAGCACCGGGCACTTCCAGATCGGCTGGATGATGGCCATCGGACTGTTTCGCGTTGCTTTTCTGGTGATGTTCGAACGTACGCTGACGCAATTCATGAAGGGCGTTTTCCAGGTTGCCCTCCTGCGCAACCCGATGCTCGACGGGAGCATCAAACTGCTCGCCCTGACCCTGGTGTTCGCCGAGCTGATGGCAGACGGACTGGCGGCTGGTATCGGCCTGCTCCTTGCTGTGCTGCTGATCGGTCGTTTCATTTTCTGGAAGCCGCATCTTGCCATGCGCCGGCTTGACCTCGGCATAATGTATCTCGGTTATCTGGCCCTCGTCGCCCAGTTACTGATCAACTTCATGGCCTCGTTTTCCGACATGGTCTGGGTCGGCTCGGTATCCGTCCACGTGTTCACCTTCGGCGTCATGGGTCTGGTCATTCCGGCCATGCTGATCCGCATTGCGAAGGGACACACCGGCAGAAAAGTGGTTTTCGACAACCTCGACAAAGCGGTGTTGATCATCATGATTCTGGGATTTATTGCGCGCATCCTTGCCCCGCAAC
>JAYSZS010000165.1:0-4621 GCA_043737935.1 Propionivibrio sp.
AACGAGGCAACCGCATGCCGGTCATATTCCTGACGGGTCATGGTGACGTACCGATGGCTGTGTCGACCCTGAAAAAAGGCGCTTTCGATTTTGTTGAAAAACCCTGTAACGACAATGACCTGGTCGATCGCGTGCTCGAAGCGTTAAAGCTGGACAAGGCGCGCTGTGCCGCCGCGGCGACGAGCGACTCGGTCAACGCGCAAATCAGCCAGCTCACCGCGCGCGAGCGGCAGGTCATGGTTCTGGTGCTTGCCGGAAAGCTCAACAAGGTCATTGCCGACGAGTTGCAGATCAGCATGCGCACCGTCGAAGTTCATCGCGCCAGTCTCCTTGAAAAAATGGAGGTCAGAACGGCCATTGAACTGGCGCAGAAGCTGGCCGCAAGTTCAGGCCAACCAGCGAAATGAACGCATTGACTTCCGGCCAGGTGCTATTGAAATGGACGCGACAGCGTCAAGTCACCCACACATAACAGGAGTTCCCATGGAACAATCAGAGCAGCCGAGAAAGCATGTCCTTACCCTCCTGATCCCTATCCGCTGGGGCGATATGGATGCCTACGGCCATGTCAACAACACCCTCTACTTCCGATACATGGAACAGGTTCGCGTCGTGTATCTGGAGAGCATCGGCTATTCAGTCCCGAGCGAAAAGGCAACACCGGTGATCATCAATGCCAGTTGCACCTTCCTGATTCCGTTGACCTATCCGGGAAATGTCGAGATCAGGATGTTCTTTGGCGCCCCCGGTCGCAGCAGCATTCCATCGAGCTACGAAATGCGCTTGCAGGGCGACGATAGGCTCTACGCCACCGGCGATGCGAAAATTGTCTGGACGGAAGTGGCGAGTGGGAAATCAGTATCGATTCCTGAGGATTTTCGAGCGTTATTGTCGGCCATCGGCAATTGATGGGCCGGATTCAGCGATTCAACGATGAACAATTCTGAAAGCCTTGTTGATCCGGAAGCCGCTGACGCTCGTCTCTGCTTCGCCTGCGGGCACCATTTTCGCCGGCAAGTCATGGGGCGATCCATGGACGGTGTCCGCTGTGTCGATAAACAACCGCAAGCCTGGTGAACTGGTAGTTATCGCCGGTGCGCCTTATGCTGTCGCAAAACCTGAATCGGGTTCATGAACGGAGACTTCAAATGAGTACGCTAGGCAATATTCTGTGGTTCATTTTGGGGGGTGTGCTGATGGGGCTGGGCTGGTGGTTGGTCGGTCTCCTTGCTTTCATCACGATCATCGGTATCCCGTGGGGCAAGGCCTGCTTAGTGATCGGGCAGTTCGCCTTTCTTCCTTTTGGCAAGGAAGCGGTGAACCGCAAGGATTTGTCCAGGCAGGATGACATCGGCACCGGCTTTATCGGCCTGCTCGGCAACATCATCTGGTTCCTGATCGCCGGTCTGTGGCTGGCCATCGGGCATGTGCTCTCGGCTGCCGCATGCTTCGTGACCATCATCGGCATCCCTTTCGGCATCCAGCACCTCAAGCTGGCCGCCATCGCACTGGCGCCGATCGGCAAGACCATCGTCGACAAGGAAGTCGCCGCAGCGGTGCGCGGGGAAGAAGCACAGGCGGCGCTTTCCAGGCATCGGCAAGGGTTCTGAGCGCCCCCTGACTGGCGGTTTTGAAAACTTTGCGCAGATCGCCATGAACCTTGCCATTGATATTGTTTCCGATCCTGTTTGCCTCCGGGCGTTTCATCGGCAAGCACCGCCTGACGAGTGCCCGCGCACCGGTTCAGGAAAAATATTCTGAAGTCCGCTTTCAATTCAACTGGCTGCCCTATTTTTTAACCCCGACACGCCGCTCCGGGGCGAGTCTGACCGCGCATTTCTCAAAGCCAAGTTTGACGGGTACAGCAGGTAAAAAATTGCAGCATGCAGTGGACGTAGCCGGACGCGAAGCCTATGTGCATTTTAACTTTGAACACATTGTCATTCGCCCCACTACGATGAGTGCGCACCGCCTGAGCTATAGCGCACAGTCGATCGGTCATCGGTCGAAAGAAGCTGAAGCGCTGGTCGAGCGTCTGTTCATCGCGCACTTTCAGCGCGGCGAGGATATCGGCAAAATCGGCAAAATCGGCAAAATAGACGAATCGGCAAAATAGACGAATCGGCGAAATCGCGATACTCGCCTAAATCACCGCTGAATGCTCAAATCGAAAGAACGACGTACTTGCTTATCTGGCGCCGCAGTGTTGAGAACAACGCATCTCAGTAAGGCATGTCGTCCTGCGGTCACGGCCAAAGAGCAATCCGTTGCGGGTAAAGCCGGATCACCATGAAGTTCAGCCTGCAGACGCAGACCCTCCACAAATGGTGTGTTACTTTTTGAACCAGCTCGGATCGACCAGGTCGAGCAATTCGCCATTGAGTACCTTCTGCAGGGCATAGACACTTTGCGGCCTGGTCTTGATCGGTAATTGCATGCACCAGTCAATCAGTTCCAGCAGTTGCAGCGAGTAGTGTGTGCACCAGCGCCTCTGGGCGGGTTCCACCTCATCGAACTGCATGCGCAAGTCGGCGGCCTGGGGCTTCTTGCCTGCGGCGAGACAGGCGTAAAGTGTCGCCCCGACCGAGTAAATGTCGGTCCATGGCCCCATGTCTTCGCCGGAGCCTTGTTGCTCCGGTGCGGCGAAGCCCCGGGTATGAACATTCGTAAGCGATCCGTCGGCCTGCCCCAAGCCCCAGCGCGCAGCGCCGAAATTGAGCAGCACCGGTTGCGCATCGGCGCGAAGGAAGATGTTGGCGGGCTTCAGGTCGAGGTGCAGGAGCTTCCGACTATGTACTTCTCGCAGACCCGAGAGCAGATGAACAAAGACCTACGTAAAAAGCTCTCACGAATAGTCTTGCCACGTTCGAGCAAGTCGCCCAGGTAAGCTTCCAGACTGTGACCGTGCTCGTAACGCATCACAAGGTAGGCTGTGCCGTTGGCCTTGGCGAAGTCCAGTACGGCGACGATGTTGGGATGGCGAATATTTGCAAGCAGTCTTGCTTCTTCGATGAAACTACGCATGCCGTTGTTGAATTTGCCCTGACTTTCGGCGGAGACAACCAGAATCGTGCTGTCCGGCATTCTCTTGGCAAGATTCATCGGCAGGTATTCCTTGACCACCACCGATCACCGATGCCCCGCTTTCGCTGCGAGCCATGTAAACGATTGAAAACCCACCCCTTGACAGCATACGGTCGATTCGATACCCATCGAGCGGGTAGCCTTCGGTTAGCGGAGGGCAAACAGGCGTTACCGACATGATTTACTCCTGGTTCAACCCTCTTCGAACTTGAACACATTACTTGTCCAAACGATTACTTTGTTCAAGCCATTTTCGGTCTATATTTCAAGTATGATCTTAACAAGAAAAAGGTGACATCATGTTCAAGCGCATTCTTGTTCCCACCGACGGTTCTCAACTCTCCCAGGATACAGCCCGCCGCGCGGTTTCTTTCGCCAGGGAAGCCGGAGCGAGCATTACCGCCTTTTACGCCAAGCCGGAATATCCGGTGACCTACTATGGTGAAGGTGCCCTGATTGATTCGACGACACCTGAACAATTTGCCGAACTCGCCGAACAGCAGGCGCAGCAGGTTGTCGGCTTTGTCGATAATCTCTGTCAGGAAGCGGGCGTGATTTGCAACAAACTGACCTTGACTTGCGACGTTCCTTATGAAGCAATCATCGAAGCCGCAACCCAGAGCGGCTGTGACCTGATTTTCATGGCCTCGCATGGTCGGCGCGGGTTCAGTGGTCTGTTGCTTGGCAGCGAAACCAACAAGGTTCTCACCCATTCGAAAATACCGGTGCTGGTCTACCGCTGAGTTAAAACGAGCGGATCAGTATTCAACTGGCAGCGGATCGAGGCTACGCCAGAGATACCAGGTAGCCACCGAGCGCCACGGGCGCCAGCGCTCGCCGTGCCCGGCAAGTGCTCCTCTGGGCGGACGCTGGCCGGCAAAGTAGTGGAGCGCAACGGCCTTTTGCAGACCGATGTCGTCGAGCGGAAAAACATCGGGGCGCAACTGGTTGAAAATCAGAAACATCTCGGCTGTCCATACGCCGATTCCGCGCACCGCCGTCAGCTCGGAAATGATTTCTGCATCGCTCATCGACGACCAGCGCTCGAGGTGAATCTCCCCTGAACTGAAGTGACGTGCCAGATCGCCAAGATACTCGGCCTTGCGAGCCGAAAGGCCACAGGCGCGCAAGCGGTCTGGAGCGCTGGCCAGCACGCTGGCTGGAGCCATCACCGGCAACACCGCAATCAGGCGCGACCAGACGCTGTCGGCGGCCTTCACCGAGATCTGCTGACCAACGATCGAGCGTGCCAGCGTAACGAAAGGGTCGCCGCGTGAAACCAGAGATACGCTGGCAAAACGTTCGACGAGACCAGCCATCACCGGATCATCCTGCGCCAACTCGGAAGACGCTTGTTGCCAGTATTCTGGGACCATGATCTTATTTTAAGCCAACCACCCAACAAACCGAAAATACTTGTTTTCAACACTCGATATATTGTCTAGGGAATCACCGAACAAGTCATCGCAGCCAGGCGGCGGCAAAAAATTTGGACGACATTGTGAAGCAAAAGCAGTTTTTATTGAATAAACGAGCG
>JAYSZS010000166.1:0-10299 GCA_043737935.1 Propionivibrio sp.
GTTCATTGCGGGTTCATGGCGACGAAAGGGTAGCCGCTTTGTCCGGAACGATGCGGACGCTGTCGCCATCGGCCAGAAAGCCGGCACCGCTGGCGACGACCTGGGCCTGGGGGTCGAGGCCGCTGATTTCGATACGATCTCCGTTGCGGCGAGCGGTGTCGATCTTGATCTGCATCACCTTGTCCCGCTCGACCTGGAAAACATAGGCAAACCCTTCGCGCAACAGCACGGCGGATTGCGGCAGGGTCAGCGCCGAACTCTGGCCGAGGCGGAATTCGCCGCGTGCAAACATGCCGGCGCTGACCACCTGCGCTGCCTTCGCCGGCAGGTCAACATAAACCAGCGCATTGCGCGTTTGCGGGTCGACGCTGGGCGCTATGGCGCGTACTACGCCCGTAAGCACATCGCCGTTCGGGCCCATCAAAGTGACCGCCTGGCCGGGTTTGAGGCGGGCGAGTTCGGCCGATGTGACTTCGGCACGCCATTCGAGCCGACCGCCGCGAATCAGGCGAAACAGCTCCTGGCCCGCTTCGGTCAAGGTTCCGACGGTGGCAGCGCGGGCCGAGATGATCCCGTCGTCCGGCGCTTGCACGGTGGCCTTGGAACGCTTCAGTTGCGCCGTCTTCAGGCGTGCCCGGGCGACATTGAGACGGGCCAGAGCGGTATCGGCGGCAGTTTGAGTTTGGGTGCTCTGCTGCGCGCTGAAAAACCCCTTTTCCCGAAGCTGCCTGGCGCGCTCGTTGTTGGCGCGAGCTTCGACGAGGGTGGCTTCGGCTTCAGCGACCATGGCCAGTGATTCGGACAATTCGTTTTCCACCGTTTCGGGCGCAATGCGCGCCAGAATCTGGCCTTTCTTAACCACATCGCCGACGTTGGCCTGTACCTCGGTAATCCGGTAATTATTGATTTCCGGGCCAATGATAGACTCCTGCCAGGCCGCGATATTGCCGCTGGCCTTGAGTGTCAATGGCCACTCAATGACTTGCGGCGTGGTGGTGGCGATAGTGAGCGCGGCTTTGCCCGGCGCAGGCGGGGAGTTGGCATCCTTGCCGGCTTCGCCGCACGCGGCGAGCAGCAGCACGACGAGTGCCTGTCCGAGCAGTTGGCAATTGATGCTCATTGGTTTGTCTGGCATCGTGGCAGGCTATCCGAATGGGCATTGAAAGTACAAACCGCCCGGCAAGCCGTCATGGCTAGCCCGGTCATTCCAGGCTTGACCCGGTATCCAGGAGAAATCACTGGATTCAGGCCCCGCCTGAATGATCCAGTTTTTATGTCGATCGGTTTCAACGTGGTTGACTATGGGTTATCTGTTGTGCCTAAAAACGTTCGTTGTCGCGCAGGTAGCGCCATTGGCCGACGGGGAGCTTGCCCAGCGACACACTGCCGATGCGGATGCGTTTGACGGCGGTCACGCACAGCCCAACCAGCGCGCACATGCGCTGAATCTGTCGTTTCCGGCTTTCGTGCAGCACAAAGCGCAGTTGCTGCTCGCTTTGCCAGGAGACTTGTGTCCGCTTCAGTTTGACGTCGTCAAGCGCTAAACCCTGGTTGAGCAACTTCATACTGTCTGCCGCGAGTTCGCCTTCGACCCGCACCATGTATTCCTTTTCCAGTCGCGTATCGTCGCCGGTTAGGCGGCGGGAAACGCTAGCCTCCTGGGTAAATACCAGCATGCCCGTTGCATCGGCGTCGAGCTTGCCCGCCAACGCCAGACCACGCAAGTGCGTGGCCTTGAAATAGTACCGGCTATCGTCTTCACGCCAGCGATTCTCGGGGCGGATCAACAGCAAGGCGTTTTCATTATCGCCATCAAGCGGCTCGCAAGCCAGGTCGAGCGGCTTGTTGAGCAGGATGGTCACGCTCTCGGTCTGGTGCGCGCTGGCAGCGTCCTTGATCTCAATCCGTGCGCCGGGGTGAACCCGGCTGCCGAGTGTGGTGACTACTATGCCGTCGACACTAACCCAGCCGTTCTCGATCCATTGATCCGCCTCACGCCGGGAGCAGAGGCTCATCTCGCTGATTCGCCTCGACAAGCGCGGCGGCTCTTTGAGCGGGCGACGTAGCACGCCGGCCTCGGCTGTTTGTGGTGGAGACGACGTCTCGCAGCGTAAGGGAGGCGTTGGCAATGCCGATTGCGAGGGCGGCGAGGCGTGCATCCGCCCGGTTTCCTGTCGCGTCGTGAACTGTTCGCCGTAAGCTCGGGCCGGAGGCAGGGCGCGAGCACCGGTGCTGCGGGCAATGCCGCGCTTGGGATAAGTCCTGGCTTTCTCCGCTAGGCGCAATTCAAGCGCTTGCGGCGCTTCCTCGTTACCGAGCGCAGCTTCGGCTGGTGCGGTTTTTACCTCGCGTGCCGGCGCACGAATTTTGTCTTTGTTGAAGTGCAGCGTGGTGCGCGGACTGTCGTTCCCTTGGTAACTTTCGCTGGTTTCGGTGGCTGTTTGTGCTGCACTCGCTGTGTTGCCGGTGCGTTTCGCAACGAACTGTTTCGCTGCTTTGATCCCTCCGCGAACCGGTTTGCGAGCGCGCACTCCGGTGCCGTCAGCCACGCTCGACGTGGTGGGTCTGGGAGGAAGTTTCAGGGTAGGTCGAGATAGGGAGCGAGGCATGGTGAAGACTTAATCAATCTACAGCCGACCGGTTTTCGCCAGTCGTTGATCAAAAAATGCAGGCATTAATCAGGAAAAAATGCCGTTCAGCGCGGCTGAACGGCATTTCCGGGATCCCGGTCCGGTAACCGGCTTCAGGCGGCTGTAACCAGGGGTGCCAGGCTGCTGCGCATCTTCTGCATGGCCTTGGTTTCGATCTGGCGAATGCGCTCGGCTGACACGCCGAATTCGGCAGCCAGATCGTGCAGGGTTGCCGGATCGTCGCTCAACCAGCGCGCTGCGACAATGCGACGGCTACGCTCGTCAAGGCCGGATAGCGCCGTTTGCAGCGCTTCGCCGTGCAGATGATCGCGGGCGCGGGATTCGAGCACCCGTGTTGGCTCGCTCCGGTTGTCCTCAAGATAGGCAATCGGAGAAAACGTGTCCTCGTCGTCGTAGCTCGATTCGAGCGCCAGATCGTGCCCCGAGAGGCGTGATTCCATCTCGACTACTTCTTTCGGCTTGACGCTCAGTTGATGCGCGACATCGGCAACCTGCGTCGGCGTCAACGCCTCGCTGCCCGGCTTCATGCTGCGTAGATTGAAGAACAACTTGCGTTGCGCCTTGGTCGTGGCCACTTTGACCATACGCCAGTTCTTCAGCACATATTCATGAATTTCAGCCTTGATCCAGTGCATCGCAAAAGACACCAGACGCACACCGTGCGACGGGTCAAAGCGCTTGACCGCCTTCATCAGACCGATATTGCCCTCCTGGATCAGATCGGCGTGTGGCAGACCGTAGCCAAGATACCCGCGGGCGATCGAAACCACCAGTCGCAAGTGGGAGAGAACCAGTTGACGTGCCGCTTCCAGATCGTCTTCCTCATGGAAACGCGTCGCCAGCCGGACTTCTTCTTCCTGCGTAAGAATTGGAAACTGTTTCGTCGCCCGAATGTAGGCCTCAATATTGCCAGCCGCAGAGATTGTTGGAAAAGTCATTGCTTTCATCATTTAAATTACCACCCTATTACTGATTACCCTTAAGAATTTTAGCACTCCCATACCGAGAGTGCTAAGGGAGAAGGAAAGTTTCTTGTGTCAGATTTGTAATCTCAGCAATCAAAGACGAAAACTGCTTTGCATCCACCTTTAGACCAGCTTACAGAAATCCTCATGTCCAAGCTCATGTGAACGCTGGGCAGCAACCTGGAAAACCCTACCCTGGCCGGCACCGGTGCCCATAGGCTTCCGAAGCAAAGGCCGGAATTCAGATTTGTTCATCTGATCTAGTGTAGCGAGGCATTCCGTTTAGCACTTGAGTGGGCGTTGGCGCAGATGACTTTCTGCAGGCTGTCGCGAGCGCTTTTGATCCAGATGAACGGTTACCTGACCGATCAGACCGGCAGAACGCCCAAGATGCTTGAGTTTATAAGTTCACCCCAGGAGTTTTGATTCCGCTGGTGCAGATCATCGGGATTGACATCGTGCTCTCCAGCGACTATGCCCTTGTGATTGCTTTGGCAGCACGTGCGTTACCGCCCCGAGCAGCAAAGAAAAGCGGTGGCCTGGGGGGCCGCTGCCGCGATCACCATGCGGATCGTGCTGACCTTCACGGCTGTGGCATTGCTCACCATGCCCTACCTCAAGCTGATTGGCTCCGTTTTCCTGATGTGGATTGGCATCCAGCTTCTCGATTCAGACGAAGGCGAAAGCGATATCGAGCCAGGCCGCAGCCTGGCCGCTGCCATCCGGACTATACTTTTTGCCGACATGGTGATGAGCCTGGACAAGCAGCCAGGGGCAGTATTCCCCTTCTGGTCATTGGCCTCGGCCTGTCGATTCCACTCGTTGTTTTTGGTGCGAACATACTGCTGCGACTGATGCAAGGCTTCCCGGCGATAATCTCCATCGGTGCCGGTCTGATTGGTTATGTCGCCGTCGAAATGGCCGTTACCGACCCCGCCATCAAGGACTGGGTGGATCTCGAATTTGATGCCTTGCAACAAATCGTACCGATCACCTGTGCCGCGCTGACCCTCATCATTGGCAGGGCTCTGAACGCCCGCAAGACAGGGGCCGCATGACCCAAGGGGTAATGGTTCAAGTACAGGGCAAATCGTCACGCCGCTGTTTTCCTGGTATCCGATTTGCGGTACAAATGTATTCATTCACCCTTGGCAGGGATAAGACGATTTTCCTGCGGGGCAATTCTCAACAAAGCTGAACCATTATCACCTGTGGGCAAGGCACGCTTCTTTACCGACGAAAGTCATCTTATGAAACGGGTACTACTGCCGATTGACGGTTCCGAATGCGCTCTCCGGGGCGTGGCACTGCTTATTTCCAAACGTGCCTTTTACCTTAGCCCTGACGATATTGAAATCCATCTGGTTAACGTTCAGGCACCTTTTTCGCACGATGTCAGCCGTTTCGTCAGCCCTGAGCAGACGGCTGGCTTTCATCGTGTACAGAGCGAGCAGGCCTTGCGCGACGCCTGCGCATTGCGTGATGCGGCTGGCGCCCGTTATGTCTGTCACCCTGAGGTCAGCAAGACGGCTGAAGTGATCTCCGGCCTGGCCAAATCATTGCAGTGTGACCAGATCGTCATGGGCACGCATGGCCAGGGGCGCTCAAGGAGTTGCTGCTGGGGTCGATTACCTTGAAAGTCCTGCAACTTTCGGAAATCCCCGTGTTGCTTGTCAAGTAAAGCGCTAAAGAACGTAGCGCGACAGGTCTTCGTTCCTGGCCAGTTCTTCGAGCCGCCCATCAACGTAATCGGCATCGATCCGGATCGTTTGCTCCCCGATGCTGCCGGCGCTGAACGACACCTCTTCCAGCAGCCGCTCCATGACGGTATATAGGCGGCGGGCGCCAATGTTTTCGGTCCGCTCGTTGACCGACCAGGCCACCTCAGCCAGGCGCTGGATGCCATCCGGCAGGAATTCAAGCGAGACACCCTCGGTGGCCAGCAGCGCCTGATACTGCATGGTCAGGCAGGCATCGGTCTGGGTCAGAATCTGCTCGAAATCGGCCACCGACAGCGAATCGAGTTCAACGCGGATCGGAAAGCGTCCCTGCAACTCCGGAATCAGGTCCGAGGGTTTGGCCAGATGGAAGGCGCCACTGGCGATGAACAGCACATGATCGGTACGGATCATTCCGTATTTGGTCGAGACCGTCGTTCCTTCGACCAGCGGCAGCAGGTCGCGCTGCACGCCCTGGCGCGAGACATCGGCGCCATGCGAATCGCTGCGCGAGGTAATCTTGTCGATCTCGTCGAGGAAGACGATGCCGTTCTGCTCGACGTCGCGCACGGCATCGTGCTTGACCTCTTCGTCGTTGACCAGTTTGCCCGCTTCTTCTTCGACCAGCAGCTTGCGCGCTTCGCTGATTTTCAGCTTTCTCGACTTCTTGCGCGCTCCCCCCATGTTCTGGAACATGCCCTGGATCTGCGAAGTCAGCTCCTCCATTCCGGGTGGAGCAAAGATCTCGGCCTGCATCGCCGGTCCGGCCAGCTCGATTTCAATCTCTTTGTCATCAAGCAGGCCTTCGCGCAATTTCTTGCGGAACTTCTGCCGTGTCGCACCCTCGTCGGCTGCTTGCGTATCGTTGAAAAAATTGCCGCGGGCCGGCGGTAGCAAGACATCGAGAATGCGTTCCTCGGCGGCATCGTCGGCGCGCACACGAACGGCCTTCATCGCCAGATCGCGCCCGTTCTTGATGGCAATTTCGGCCAGATCGCGAATGATCGTTTCCACATCGCGACCAACATAACCGACCTCGGTGAATTTGGTTGCCTCGATCTTGATGAATGGCGCGTGCGCCAGCCGTGCCAGGCGACGCGCGATCTCGGTCTTGCCGACACCGGTCGGCCCGATCATCAGAATGTTCTTGGGGGTGATTTCCTGACGCAGCGGCTCGTCCACCTGCGCGCGCCGCCAACGGTTGCGCAGCGCGATGGCAACGGCCTTCTTGGCTTTTCCCTGTCCGACAATGTGCTTGTCGAGTTCGTGAACAATGTCCTGCGGAGTCAGTTGAGTCATGTCAATCCTGCGCTGTGATCCGTGGTCTAAAGACCATTCAGTCAAGCGTCTCGATGGTGAAGCTGTGGTTGGTGTAGATGCACAGGTCGCCGGCAATATCCAGCGACTTGCGAATGACCTCGGCCGGATCGAGTTCGGTATTCTCGATCAGCGCGCGTGCCGCCGACTGGGCAAAAGCGCCACCCGAACCAATGGCGACAATGCCGTACTCCGGCTCCAGCACGTCGCCGTTGCCGGTAATCACCAGTGAATTTTCCTGATCGGCGACGGCCAGCATCGCCTCCAGCCGACGCAGCGCACGGTCACTGCGCCAGTCCTTGGCCAGCTCGACCGCCGAGCGCATCAAATTGCCCTGATGCTTGTCGAGCTTGGCCTCGAAACGCTCAAAGAGGGTGAATGCATCGGCCGTACCGCCGGCAAAGCCGGCCAGAATCTTTCCCTGATGAATGCGCCGAACCTTGCGCGCACTGGCCTTGATGACGATATTGCCGAGCGTGACCTGTCCGTCGCCGCCCATCGCCACCCGCTGGCCTCGACGCACCGACAGGATCGTCGTGCCGTGGTATTGCTCCATATCTAAACCCTAGTGTTTTGCAAAGACGATGCTCGCTATCGCTTTCAGACCAACGACGCCAAACAGTTCGGCAACGAGACGGTTGGGGTGGCGAAAGACGATCTGCTTGCCGCTGTGGCGGACCGTTGTCAATACATTGAGCAGCGCACCGGCACTGATGAAATCGATGCGCGTCAAGGCAGCGCAATCAATGAGCACCGGATCGTGCACCCCGGCATACCCCGCCAGATCAGCAAAACGGGATGCCTTGATATCGTCATGCAGCCCATAGGCGTCAGCATCGACAATATCACCCACATCATCCGTTGCCCGCTGAAGCACCGGCTCGGGTGCGGCAACCCGTTTGGCTTCCCAGGACGGCGGCGAGACCTCGAAAGTCACGGCATAGTTGATTGCCAAATCCTCGAATTTCTCGTACTGCCCCTGCAACTGGCACAGTTCCAGAAGCAGAAGCCAGCATTCCTTGTCTTCAGCCCGACCGCTTTCGACACACTTTTCAAGCAGCGCCTGCAATGTGTCGCGGCCCAGCAACTCGATTTCGCGCCTGGCTTTTCTTGCCTGCTGCAACAGATTCAGCAGGCGATCACAGCCCCCGGCATCAAGGCGACTAACCTTCGACAGATCGAGACGCAGCCTCGGATTCTTTTCGAGCGCCTGGCCAATGGCGTCGAACGCCGCGATGTTATTGTCGGTCAGCGTGCCCCTCAACAAAAAGCTGCCGGCAAGCACTTCCTTGGTCTTTGCCTGCCCACTGGATTTATCGCGCCAGCCGGGCGGCGATTTTTCAAACGACTGGGCGTAATCGATCTCCAGTGCTTCGAATGCCGCCTTTTGACCGGTCAGTTTGTAAAGGTCGAAAAGCATCATCCACAAACGCTCCCCCGGACCGAAGTGATGAATGCGCACGGCATTCTCAAGCAGGGTGCGAACCATTTCGTCCTGCCCGTTGGCATAAAGAATCGCTGCTTCCTGGGCTTCGGCATCGACCGGGTCAATATCTGGCTCAATGTGGAAATCCGGCGAACTCTCGCTGAATACGAAATCACTGAAGTCGAGCGACGAAGGGTCTTCGATGGCAAGCTTTGGCGCCAACTCGGGGCCGGGCTTGACCGACGCGCCGGAAGGTACGGGCGAATCGGCGGGCGTATTTTCCCTTGGCGCCGGGGGCGCTTCCTGACTCACCTCTTTTGCACGAGGTACGGCAGCCGGCCTGGAAACCATTTTTTCCGGCGCTTTTTTGAAGAAGGAGAAAACCATAGTCCGCAGAGACAAACCGACTTGATCGACAGGCCTCTGTTTTAACACATCCCCCAGCACACTGCAATTTCAGCCCGTATTTTCGCTTTGAAGCCCGGATCAATGACAAGCGCCCAAGCTGCGCAGCAGTGCGCTTAACACACCCATGCCGACCAGGAGAAGACCCAGCAGAGGGCCAAAAGGCTGGTCCAGCACTAGCGCCAGCGCAAATGCCCTGACATGCACCAAGAGGCCGCTCAGCACCGCCAGCAGCAAGGCCCCATGCCAGCCGTCGGCCCAGTTAAAGGCAATCAGCGGCGGAACGAAGATCAGCGCGAAAGCGCCCATTACACCGACGCTCATGGTCGCCAGCGCCAGCGCACCGGCCACCAGCAGGTCGAAGGCAAAGTGGGCGCGGCGCTCCGAAAGACCGCGCGCACGGAAAAAGTCAGGGAAGAAGTGCGCCAGCAGCAGCCGGCGCGACAACCAGCGCAGGCTAAAAAACGACAGTAGGGCAAAGCCCCCGGCGTTGATCAGATGCGAGCGGTCCGTGAAGTAAAGCTGGCCGTCGAACAGCGCATGGCCCATACGTTCGGCGAGCGGCAGGTTGGCCACCAGCAGCACCGAAATGCCCCAGCCGAGCAGCAGCAGCATCGCGTAGGCGGCGCCCTGGGTGCCGCGTGTGGCGCCTTCGAAGGCGTGCTTGAGGCTGGCCGCCAGTCCGGCGGCGACCAGCCCGCCGAGTACCAGCGGCAATCCGAAGAGCATCGCCAGCAGCGAGCCGGCGGCGGCGGTCTGGGCGAAAGCCAGCGCCGCCAGCCACTCGTCGCGCAGGCGCAGATAGCAACCGAGCAAGGGCAACAGAACGGCGAAGACAAGACCGGTGACAAAGGGCTCGGCAAACAGCGGGTCGATGAGCAATTCAGTATTCATCCGAGCACCACCGTGCGATCACAAACAGCATCGATAAATCGCGTGTCATGGCTGACGACGATCAGGCTGGCTCCTTCGCCCGCTCGCCGACGCAACGCTCCTTCGAGAAATAAGATGCCATCCGGGTCGAGATTGTTGGTCGGCTCGTCGAGCAGTACGACATCGGCTGGCGCCTGCAGGCAGGCCCACAGATAGAGAAATTGCAACTGCCCACCGGACAGGCGATCGAGCCGCTCGGCGAGTCGGGATTCCAGCCAAGGCGGCAATCCCCCGGCACTGGCGCCGGTCAGGGCCAGCAGTTCGGCGCCGTTGAAGGGGATGCCCTCGATCACCGGTGCTTTCTGTTGCTGCAGGGAAATGCGCAGGCCCGGCCGCTTGTCGAGACGACCCGAGAAAATCCGCGCCGATCCGGTCAGGGCGGCGAGCAGGGTCGATTTGCCGCAGCCATTCGGACCGACGATGCCGAGCACTTCCCCGCCGCCCAGACGCAAGGACACTGGGCCGACGACCGGGCGCGCATAACCGGCGCTCAGGGCATCGACTTCGAACAGGGCGGCAGCAGAACTCATCCTTGCCGGGCCTTCAGCAAACGGCGAAGCGTATCTTCGTACAGCGAGAACAGGTCGTTGGCTTCCGGCGTGCCGCCGATGGTGAATGGCAGCGACACTGCGGGGATTTTGGCGCGCTCGGCGATCCACAGCGAGGGAGCGTCCTACTGATAGGCCGCGCGGATGACCATTTTTGCCGGTTGCACCGCCTGTTGCGCCAGGATCTCGGCGAAGTAAGCGCTCGATGCCTCGACACCGGGTTTGGGCTCCAGACTGCCAATCTCCTTCAAGCCGAGCCAGTTTTGCAGATACGGAAAGGCTCTGTGCTGGACGAGGATGGGAACGCCCCTGAGCGGCGCCGCTTCCTTCTCCCAG